>NZ_JBYCZS010000019.1:0-138455 GCF_057586355.1 Caulobacter sp. SRI_008 | reverse complement strand
GTCTCTACCTTCGCGCCGGCGGCTGATTGTTACGGGTATCACTTCGGGGGAGCTGGAGCGGGTAGCGGGAATCGAACCCGCATCCTCAGCTTGGAAGGCTGCTGCACTACCATTGTGCTATACCCGCCCTGTAGGACCAAGAATGGGCCTAGCTGGCAGCGGGGTCGCGATCGGCTCCCGTCTCTTGGCTCGGGGGCCTCGCCCACCTTCCGGTCGTTCAGTTCATCGCGCGTGGTGGGGGAAGAAGGACTCGAACCTTCGAAGCTTTCGCAGCGGATTTACAGTCCGCCCCCTTTGCCGCTCGGGACATTCCCCCACGGCGCGATGTGAACTCCGGAAGAGGCGGCCGTATCTTCGATCTTGGCGGCCGTGTCAAACGGCTGCTGTGGATCGAGGAACAAAAGCTCTTTGAGCAGGTTCGGACGGTGCTAAGCAGCGCCGGACCGGCTCGCGGAACCTCGTGGCCCCCAAATCGGAGCGCGTCTTATAGTGTCCTCTCATTCTGAACGCAACGACCGTGGAAGGCCAAAAGCGCCAGAACGTGAAAATCGCGGCAAGCCTCAGAAAAACAAGCACTTTTCCAAGCCTCACAGCGACGAAAAGGACTGGATCTGGGGGAATCACGCGGTCGAGGCGGCGCTTTCGAACCCCGCCAGACCCGCGCCGAAGCGCCTTCTGGTCACCCCGGACCGCGCCAAGCGACTCGCGCCGAATCTCCAGCGCCACCCCGCCCTGCAGGTGATGGAGGCCGTCGATATCGCCCGCCAGCTGCCCCAGGGCGCCGTGCACCAGGGAATCGCCATGAAGGTGGACGAGCCCGAGCCGCTGTCGCTGGCCGAACTGGGCACGCCGGCCAAGGGCGTGATCGTCATGCTCGACCAGATCACCGACCCGCAGAATGTCGGCGCCATCTTCCGCTCGGCCGCCGCCTTCGGGGTGAAGGGCGCGGTGCTGCAGGACCGCCACGCCCCCGTGCTGTCGGGCGTGCTGGCCAAGACCGCCGTCGGGGCCGTGGACAAGGTGCCGTACGCGCGCGTGGTCAATCTTTCCCGGGCGCTCGAGGAACTGGCCGACCTGGGCTGGCGGGCCGTGGCCCTGGCCGGCGAGGCCGAGGAGAGCCTTGAGGCGGTGCTCGACGGCGGTCCGACCGTGCTGGTGCTCGGTTCGGAGGGCGAAGGCGTGCGGCGCCTGGTTGCCGAACATTGCGACGCGATGGGAAAAATCCCCATGCCCGGCGGCTTCGAGAGCCTGAATGTGTCCGCCGCGGCGGCGATCGCGCTCTATGAAACGTCCAGAGTTCGCGCCACGGGGGAAATCGGTTCGTAAAATCCGATTAACCGTTTTGATTTCGTCGCAACGACGTGTTTTCCTCGCGGGCGATTGGCTTCGCGAGCCTTCAAGTACGACAGCTCGCGAGGGATCATAGGCATGGGATCGGGGGACCCGATGTTGCAGGTGAAGTTCAGGACGGCGGCTCTTGCCTCGTCCGCGGTGTTGGCGCTGGCCCTGACGGGCTGCGGCGCGCGGGAGCCGGCCGACACGCCGCCGACCGCCGCCAGCGAACCGGCGCCCGCGCCGGCGCAGAAGCCGGAGCTGCTGGGGGCGGCTCCGAGCGAAGCACCGCCGTCGGAAGGCCTGCTGGGCGGCCCGGTCGCCCAGCCGCAGCCGGTGGTGGTCAGCAGCAGCGATTCGCGGATCAAGACCTGGCGCCGCGCCGACGGCACCCTGGTCACGGCCATGCGGCCGATCGCCAATCCGCGCGGCTCCGGCAAGGTCGAGACGCGTCCGCACGCCAAGCCCCAAGCTACGGCAAAGCCGCATCATGCGCGCACCACCACCGTGGCCGCCGCGCGTCCCGCGCCGGTCGCGGTCGCCAAGCCGGCTCCTAAGCCGGCGGTTGTCGCCGCCAAGCCCGCGCCCAAGCCCGCCGTCGTGGCCGCCAAACCCGCGCCGAAGCCGGCTCCGGTGGTCGCCAAGGCGCCGCCTGCGCCCGTGCAGGTCGCCAAGCCCGAGGTCCTGAAGCCCGCCGCTCCGCCCGCCAAGCCGACGGTCGTGGCCAAGGCTCCGGTGGTTCCGCCGGTCGTCGCGCCGGTCGCGGCTCCGGCCGCCGTCAAGCTGCCGCCGAAGGTCGAGAATCTGCAGGCCGCCGTCGCGCCCGCCGCCACCAGCGGCGCGGTGCTGGCCACGGCCGAGAGCCTGAAGACCGGCAAGGAAGGCCAGGTCACCCTGTCGCTGCCCGCGACCCTGGGCGACCTGATCAAGGAACAGGCCGCCAAGTTCGGCCTGGGCAAGCCGGCCAAGAAGGTCAGCGCCTATGCCGATCTGGAAGGCCAGGGCTACGAGATCACCCCGAACGGCCGCCAGACCGCGACCGTCAAGCCGGGCGAGCCGACCACCTTCGCCTGGCAGGTCAAGCCGACGCCCGACGCCAAGGGCCAGCTGACCACGCAGTTCGGCGCGTCGCTGGACGGCGGCAAGGCGCCCCAGCCCTTCTCGCTGGGCGCGATCACCAAGCAGGTGGCCGCGGTTCCGGAGAAGGTCGAGGCCGCCGCCAAGGGCTTCAAGCTGCCGGCCTTCCTCGACCAGCAGGTCGAGGTGCCGGGCATCGGCAAGGTGCCGGGCAAGTCGCTGCTGGGCGCTGGCCTGCTGCTGCTGGCCCTGATCATCATCGTCGCCATCTCGCGCAACGCCGCCAAGGCCAAGGCTCAGGCCGAGCGTCGCCGCAAGTTCCGCACCCTGACCGACTACGGCCGCAACGAAGCCGAGTTCGACACGCCCAAGGCGCAGGACGTGGCCTATGTGAACCCGATGGTGGCCGCCGCCGGCGGTGCCGTGGCGGGCGCGGCGGCCGTGGCCGCCTTCAACCACCACCAGGAAGCCAAGGCGGAGACCGTCGCCGAGCACGAGCCCTTCCCGGCTCCGGCCGACGACAGCCCGCAGGTGCAGCACGTCAGCGACGTCAGCCACGCCGAGCCGGTCGCCCACGCCGAACATCACGATGACCACGGCCACGCCGAGGATCATCATGAACCGGCCGCCGAGCACCACGATGGCCACGGGGACGACCACAAGACCGACCATCACGAAGCGGCCCACCACCGCGAACCGGAACCGGTCCACTAAGATCGAGGGCCCGTCCAGCAGGACGGGCCCTTTTTCGTTCGCTCCCGTGCAGGGCGCGCCTCGATCGCCGTCCATGCCGCCTTGAGCGCTTGCCAGGGCGCGCCGCCTGCCCCATTGAGACCGCATGCTCGACGCGCTCTTTTCCTCCGCTAGCGGCCCGCTGACGGCCTTCCTGCAGGTCCTGATGATCGACCTGGTCCTGGCCGGCGACAACGCCGTGGCCGTGGGCCTGGCGGCGGGCGGCCTGCCGGTCAAGGACCGCAAGAAGGTCATCCTCTACGGCCTGGGCGCGGCCGTAGTGCTGCGCATCGGTTTCGCCCTGATCACCACCTGGCTGCTGGGCGTGGTGGGCCTGCTGCTGGCCGGCGGCTTCCTGCTGCTGTGGGTGTGCTGGAAGATGTGGCGCGAACTGCGCGAGCAGGCCGCCCAGGACGCCGCCGACGCCGCGGCCATGCTCGATTCCGACCCGAACACCGAACCCCAGGCCCGGGCGCCCAAGAGCTTCAAGAGCGCCTTCCTGCAGGTGCTGATCGCCGACGTCTCGATGTCGCTGGACAACGTGCTGGCCGTGGCCGGCGCGGCCCGCGAGCATCCGGCCATCCTGGTGTTCGGCCTGCTGCTGTCGATCGCCCTGATGGGCCTAGCCGCCAACGCCATCGCCAAGCTGCTGCACAAGCACCGCTGGATCGGCTTCATCGGCCTGGCCATCGTGCTCTACGTCTCGCTGCACATGATCTGGGAAGGCCACCGCAGCGTCGTCATGGACCTGCACAAGACCGAGCAATACAACGCCGCCGCGCCGAACGTGATCGACATCAAGCCCGACGAAGTGGCCCAGCACGAGAAGCACCGCTAACCCGATGGCCAGGATCTGGACGCCCAAGACGTACCTGCCGCTGGCCGCGCTGAGCGGTTTCGTCTCGGTGGCCGTCGGGGCCTTCGCCGCGCACGGCGTGCACGAGGCCCGGCCCGTCGAGCTCCTGAAGACCGGCGCGCTCTACGAGATGACCCACGCGCTGGCGGTTTTCGCCGCCTTCGCCGTGGCGCGAGCGGCGGGACGCTCGGGCGGCCTCGCGGCCGGTCTCTTCCTGTTCGGATCCCTGGTGTTCTCGGGCACGCTCTACGCCATGGCCTTCGGCGGGCCGAGGATCCTGGGCGCGATCACCCCGATCGGCGGCGTGGCCTTCCTGGCCGGCTGGCTGGTGCTGGCCTGGACCGCGCGCAAGCTCGGCGACGAGGGCTGAGGCCCTCTTCCCAGACGACGCCATGGTCTCCGACATCTACTGGATCGAGACGCCCCCCGGCCTTCGGCTGGCCACCATGGCCCGCCCGCGGGCCGGCGACTGGCTGGAAGACGATATCGACCACTGGTCCCGCCAGGGCGTCGGCAGGGTCGTCAGCCTGCTGGAGCCGCACGAGGTGCATGAACTCGGGCTGGAGACGGAAGCCGCGCTGTGCGCCGCCCGGTCCATCGACTTCGTCTCCTACCCCATCGCCGATCGCGGGACGCCGGATGACACGCGCTCGGCCGTCCGGCTGGCGCGCCGGATCCTCGACGACGGGACGCCGACCGCCATCCATTGCCGGGCCGGCATCGGCCGCGCTTCGCTGATCGCCGGCGCGGTCCTGGTGACGGCCGGCATGGCGAGCGAGACGGCCTGGGCGGCGATCGCGAAGGCGCGCGGCCTGCCGGTGCCCGACACCGAGGTCCAACGCCTGTGGCTGGCGAACCTGACGCCGGACGAGAACTGAGGCGCGTCGGAGCAGGCCGGGATGTGCCTGCCAGCGATGAAACCTCTCACCCTCCCACCGCTTCGCGGCGGGCCCCGCCCTCTCTCAAAGAGAGAGGGATTTTTTGCGCGGAACCGCCAGCAGGAAGATCGCCAGGGCCGAGCCGACGAGGCAGGCGAACATCACCGCCGCCACCGGGCGCGGGGTGCCGTCGTGCAGCATGCCGCCGGCCCAGGAGGCCACGGCGCCGGCCGCGAACGAGACCCCGCCCATCAGGGCCGAGATCGAGCCGGCGCGGCGCGGATCGACGCTGAGCGCGCCGGCCATGGTGTTGCCCGACATCAGACCGTAGGTCGACAGGGCCAGGAACAGCACCGGCAGCACGGTCCATTCGCCGCCCAGGCCGGTCCACGAAAAGAAGGTCAGCACCAGGGCCAGGACCACCGAGGCGGCGCTGGCGCGCATCAGCACCTGGTCGGGCTTGAACCGGCGCAGCAGGAAGCGGTTGACCTGGCTGGCCCCGATGATGCCGACGGCGTTGAGCGCGAAGACGATGTTGAACACCAGGGCCGAGTGGCCGTAGGTGCCCATGACGAGGTCGGGCGCGGTCGAGATGTAGGTGAACAGCACCGAGCCGTTCAGCGCCCCGGCCAGGCCGTAGCCCAGCAGACGCTTTTCCCGCAGCAGCAGGCCGAAGGCGCGCAGGGGGTTCTCGGCCCGGGCCTGGGCGGCGGTCTCTTCCGAGCGCGACTCCTTTAGGCCCAGGGCCACCCAGACGCCGATCGCCAGGCCGAAGGCGGCCATCACACCGAACACCCAGCGCCAGCCGGCGACGGCGTCGATCGCCCCGCCCAGCTGCGGCGCCAGCACGGGGGCCAGGCCCATGATCAGGGTCATCAGCGACAGCACCCGCGCGGTCTCGGCATGGTCGAAGCGGTCGCGCACCACCGCCCGGGCCACCACCGCCCCGGCGCAGCCGCCCAGGGCCTGGACGAAGCGCGCGCCCAGCAGCACCTCGATGTTGGGGGCCAGGGCGCAGGTCAGGGAGGCGACGGTGTAGATGCCCACGCCCAGCAGGATCGGCGCGCGGCGGCCCAGGCGATCGGAGGCCGGGCCGTAGACGAACTGACCCAGCGCCATGCCCGCGAAGAAGGCCGCCAGGGTCAGCTGGGTCTGCTCGGCGCCGACGTGCAGGCTGCGGCCGATGGCCGGCAGGCTGGACAGGTACATGTCGATCGACATCGGCGCGAAGGCCGTCAGCGCGCCCAGCAACAGGACGAGCCGCCAGGGCGTGGCGGGCGGGGAAGCGGGAGGAGCCGAAGTCATCCCGGCCTTCTACTCCCGTCTGCCGCTACGGAAAGCCCTTATCGGTCTTGCGAGGCCGCTTCCCCGCCCGCAATCTGACCGCAGATAACATAACAAGGGAGACGCTCATGGCCGCCCATTGGCCGCAGCCGCAGTTCGCGCAGATCAATGGCGTTCGGATGGCCTATTACGAGGCCGGCCCGCGAAAGGGCGTCCCCATCGTCTTCTCCCACGGCTTTCCGGAGCTGGCCTACAGCTGGCGCCACCAGGTCGCCGCCCTGGCCGAAGCCGGCCACTGGGTGATCGCCCCGGACCAGCGCGGCTACGGCCTGACCGACAAGCCCGAGGCGGTCACCGACTACGACATGGCCCACCTGACCGGCGACCTCGTGGGCCTGCTGGATCACCTGGGCGTCGAGAAGGCGATCTTCTGCGGCCACGACTGGGGCGGCATCATCGTCTGGGCCATGCCGCTGCTGCATCCCGACCGGGTGGCCGGGATCATCGGGCTGAACACCCCGTTCGTGCCGCGCCTGCCGATCGATCCCATCGAGATGTTCAAGGCCGCCTATGGCGAGGACATGTACATCGTCCACTTCCAGACGCCCGGCGCGGCCGACGCCCTGTTCGCCAAGGACGTGGACAAGACCATCCGCTTCTTCATGCGCCTGCCCGGCGACGGCGTGGTCGGCTTCTCGTCGCGTCCGGCCGAGCGGCGGTCGCTGGCCCTGCAACTGGCCCTGGAGCACTTCGACCCGGCCGGCGACGACAAGCAGTTCCTGACCGACGCCGAGCGAGCGGTCTATGTGGAGGCCTTCGAGAAGGGCGGCTTCACCGGGCCGATCAACTGGTACCGCAACTTCACCCGCAACTGGGAGCGGTCCGAGCCCCTGCCCCGCCGCATCGACGGCGTCCCCTGCCTGATGATCATGGCCGAGCACGACGTGGTGCTGCCGCCGTCGCTCGCCGACCGGATGGGCGAGCAGATCTCGGACCTCGAGAAGGTGCTGGTCGAGGGCAGCGGCCACTGGACCCAGCAGGAGAAGCCGGCCGAGGTGAACGCGGCGATCCTGGGGTGGCTGGAGCGGCGGTTTCCCGGTTAGGGGGCGCCTGTAGTCCGCAGAGCCACGCGGTAGTCGCCTTTTTCACCGAGCATCCCCGCGAAGGCGGGGATCCAAGCTGGCTCTCGCGATGAAGCGCGGCCGTGAATCCATCAGCGGACTCGGCTTGGGTCCCCGCCTTCGCGGGGATGCTCGGATTAAAGTAGGGCGCCCCCTCCCCCTCGCCACACGACGGCGACCGCCAAGGTTGCTAGCCTGACCTCCTTCCCCGGATTCGCCTGAAGGAACCGCCGTTGCGCGCAGCCGTCGTCCTGGCCGCTCTGATCGCGCTGGCCGGTTGTGGGCCGTCGGGACGGCCGCCTTCGACCCTGGTCGTCTGGGCCTGGGAGCGGCCCGAGGACCTGCGCTTCCTGGGCGACCGGGCCGAGGTGGCGGTGCAGACCGGCTTCGTCGAGCTGTCGGGCGATGCGGTGGAGTCGCGGGGACGGCGGTTTCCGCTGCGGGTCAGCCGGTCGCCGACCACCGCCCTGGTGCACGTGCAGATCGACCCCGACCGGCCGCTGGACTGGACGCCCGCCCTGCGCGCCCGCACGGCCGCGGCCATCCTGCACTACGCCGCCGCGATCCCCGCCCGCCGGGTGCAGGTCGACTTCGAGGTGCGCGCCTCGCAGCGCCAGGTGCTGCTGGACGTGCTGACCGACGTGCGGGCCGGACTGCCGCCGGGAACCCTGCTGTCGATGACCGCCCTGGCCTCTTGGTGCGATACGGAGACCTGGCTGGAACAGGCCCCGGTGGACGAGATCGCACCCATGCTGTTCCGCATGACCGAGGGCGGCGAGCCGCTGCGCCGGCGCCTGGCGAAAGGGCGTGATTTTCGCAACCCGAAGTGTCGCCAAGCTCTGGCGGTCTCCACCGACACGCCTATAGTTCGAGCGCCTCCCGGACGCCGCGTCTATCTCTTCGCTCCCCACAGCTGGAGTGAAGCCGATTTCGAGACGGCGCGACGGCAGGTTGGGGGATGGCGGTGAAGCGGCGTGTTGGGGCGGTCTTGGCCGCCGCGGTTCTCGTGGGCGCTCTAGGGGGCGTTCTGGCGGGCCAGGCCCACGGCTCGGGCTATGACGAGGACGTTCCCTGGTATCTGGATCCGCGCGGCGGCGACGCCCGCGATCTCCAGCGGCTCTATGCCGGCCAGCAGGGCGTGGTCATGGCCCGTGCGCCCCGGCCGATGCTGTTTCTGAACTGGCGGCTGCTGCACGGGCTGAAGGTCGGTCCCCAGGCCGGCGCGGCGCTGTCGGACGACTGCTGCACCCCGCCGCCGGTGTTCTACGACGACAAGGGCGGCGTCTATGGCTGGCAGCGGGCGCGCGAGACCCTGCCCGGCGTCAAGTCCGAGCTGTCGTACCTGAGCGTCGAACGCGACATCGGCAACTACCAGACCCGGCAGAACTGCTTCCGCGAGGCCTTCGACACGGCCATCGTCACCCTGCGCGACCGGGCCAAGCGCTATGGCGCCTCGTCGCCCGCCGTGCGGGCCTGGCTGGACGGGCAGGACTCGGTGTTCGCCGCCTGCGGCCAGGCTGGGGTCGAGATGCCGCCGATGCTGGCCGACCAGCCCGGCTGGCTGCGCGCGGATCGGGCCTACCAGTCGGCGGCCCTGGCCCTCTACAACGGCTTCCACAACGCCGCGGCAGAGCGCTTCGGCGACATCGCCCGCGATCTCAACTCGCCCTGGCGGCCGATGGGCCTCTATCTGAAGGTTCGGGCCTTGCAACGCGAGGCCCTGGCCAAGCCCAGCCCCGCCAGCTTCGCCCGCTCGCGCGCGGCCATCGCCGAACTGGCGGCCGCGCCGGACGGAACCTACGGCAAGGGCGAGACCCGGGGCATGCTGCGCGCCCTGGCCTATCGCGACCAGCCGGGCCAGACCCGGGCCGATCTGGACCGCGACCTGAACCGGCAGGCGCCCTACCCGCAGATCGCCGTCGACCTGCGCGACTATCTGAAGCTCGGCGCCAAGGCGTCGTCCCGGCCCGACGCGGTCGACTGGATCGAGACCCTGAAGGCGCTCGAGCCCGCGGCCCCGCTGGCCCACGCGCGCGAACGCTGGACCAGGACGCGCGACGTGGCCTGGCTGCTGGCGGCCCTGGCCCTGGTCTCGCCCGACGATCCGGCCGCCAAGGCGCTGGCCGCCGACGCCGAGAAGGTTCCGGCCGGCCCGGCCTGGCTGAGCGCGCAGTATCACCTGGTCCGGCTGACCATCGCGCAGGCCCCGCCGGCCGCGACCCGCGCCCGCCTGGACGCGATCCTGGCCCGCAAGGACCTGTCCGGCAGCGACCGCGCCCTGTTCGCCGCCGAGCGCTTGCAGGTCGCTTCCAGCCTCGCCGATTTCACAAACCACGCTACGCGCCGCCGCCTCTGCATGGGCGACGCCGAGGCCTGCGCGCATGACGGCTCGGTTCCCTCGCGCGGCCAGGCCGACGGCTACAACGCCGAGATGGTCGGCCCGCTGGCCTGGTCCGTCGGCTTCGGCGAGGACGCCCGCGCGATCATCGACCGCCTGCCGCAGGAGCAGCGGATCGCGCTGTCGCGCAACCCCACCCTGCCCGCCCATCTGCGTCTCGACGTGGCCCTGACCAGCTTCGCGCGGGCGGTGCAGCTGCAGGACGACGCGGCGATCGACGCCCTGGCGCGGGACCTGGTCAAGACGCTGCCCCAGCTGAAGGCCGACTGGGCGCGGATCGCCGCCACCCCGCCGGGCGAGGCCAAGCGGTTCGCCGAGTTCTTCGTGCTGGCCAAGATCCCCGGCCTGCGGACCGACCTCATCGACTACATCCGACCGACCGGCTCGGTCGCCAATTTCAGCGGCTCGTGGCCCCGCTGGATCATCGTGCCGCGCGACCAGCGGCTGGCGCCGGCCGCCCCGCCGAAGCTCGCCCGCTACCAGTACACCGGCGTCATCTACGGCGATCGGGACGACGAGCAGCGCTTCGGCGACCTGACCTGTCTTGGCCAGTGCGGCGCGGGCGCCTTCCCGCTGCGGCTGCCGCAGTTCGCCGCCGCCGGCCAGCCGACGGCCCTGGCCGAGCGTCGCGCCTTCCTCTCCGACAACGTGGCCGAACCGCCGAAGGGATCGCTGAACGTCTGGGAAGACGTGCTGGCCTATGCCCGCGCCCATCCGGAGGATCCGCGCTCGCCCGAGGCGCTCTACTGGCTGATCCGCGTCACCCGCTGGGGTCCCAACGAGGACGACATGAGCGGCCGCGCCTTCCGCCTGCTGCACGCCCGCTATCCGAAATCCAGCTGGGCCAAGCGGTCGCCCTATCACTACTGAGCGACGCTCAGCGCCAGCGGTCGCCGGGGCCCGCGAAGAAGGTCGCGGCCAGGCGCCGCCAGGGGATCACGATCGGGAAGACCACGACGAGCAGGCAGGCGAAGGCGGTGGCGGCGGTGTCTTCGTCCATCCGGCCGCTCGCCCACTGCGGGGCGGCGACGGCGGCCAGCCAGATCACCTTCCAGGCCATCTCGAACATCAGCAGCGGCAGCATGCGCAAGGGATGGCGCAGGCCCAGGACCGCCAGCAGCGACAGCGCCCCCAGCATGCACTGGACGACGCCCTCCATCAGCTCCCAGCCGGCGTGGCGCAGGACGATCCCCGGCCAGACCTGGATGCCCAGGCCGACGATCAGCAGCAGATAGGCGCAGCGCAGGGCGTTGAGCCGCCAGGCGGGCAGGTCCGCCCCCTGGCTCGGGATCGAAGGCGCGAGGGCGACCATCACTCGACGTCCTTGAGGATCTTCTCGATGGCGCTCAGGCGGACCTTGATCTCGTCCAGCCCGTCGAGCACCGCCTGCTGGGCGGCGGCGCCCTGGTGAGCGGCCTTGGCTTGGGCTTGGGCCTGGACCACGCGGGACCAGTAGCGCAGGGCGAAGATGATCAGCACGGTCGCCAGCGGCAGGCAGATCGTCAGCAGATAGATGTGCGCTTGCATGCAAGCCCCCTTATTTTTCGGGTTTCTCGGACAGCGTCGCGGCGGCGGCCGCGACGGTCTCGGGCGTGAGTTCGAGGCGGAAGTCGACGACCTCGAAATAGTTCAAGGCCTTGCCGTCGGCCGACAGCTCCAGCTGGCTCCTGACCAGGCCCGCGTCCTCGAGCTTGTTCAGGTGCAGATGCAGCAGCGGCCGGCTGATGCCGATCTCGCGCGCCAGGCGGCTGACATAGTTGCGCCCGCCGACCTTCAGCGCCGCGAGGATGCGGAGCCGATGGGGGTTGTCGAGCGCCGACAGGATCGCCGCCAGCTCGTCGCCCGAGATCATGCTGCAAGTCCGTATTTCATGCGTCAGTTATTTCTGACACATGAAACAGAGTCAAGCGGGTTTGCCAACGGCGCCGCTCGGCACTAGCGTCCGCGCCATGATCCGTCCCTCGCTCCTGGCCCTGTCGGCCTGTCTCGCCCTGGCCCATCCCGTGATGGCCGAAAAACTCACCCCCGAGCGCCTGTTCGCCGACCCCGACATCAACGGCCCGACCGCCAAAGGCGTGGCCCTGTCGCCTGACGGCAAGCGGGTGACCTATCTGAAGGCCAAGGCCGAGGCCGCCAACGTGCAGGACCTGTGGGCGGTCGACGTGGCCGGCGGCGAGCCCTACCGCCTGATCGACGCCAACGCTCTGTCGTCGGGCGACAAGGAGCTGTCGGAGGCCGAGAAGGCCCGCCGCGAGCGCGCCCGGGTGCTGGCCCGCGGCGTCGTCGAATACAGCTGGGACAGCGAGGGCCGCTTCGTGCTCGTACCGCTGGACGGCGACCTTTATGTGGACAGCGTCGCCGACGGCAAGGTGCGCCGCCTGACGCAGACGGCCGGCGACGAGGTGGACGCCAAGGTCTCGCCCAAGGGCAAGTTCGTCTCCTACGTCCGCGACCAGAACCTCTATGTGCGGCCGCTGGCCGGCGGCGACGAGACGGCGGTGACGAGCGAGGGCAAGGACGCCGTCTCGTTCGGCGTGGCCGAGTTCATCGCCCAGGAGGAGATGAACCGCGACACCGGCTACTGGTGGTCGCCCGACGAGACCCGCATCGCCTACACCCGCGTCGATGAGAGCGGCGTCGACATCGTGCCGCGCGCCGACATCGGCCCGACGGGCGCGACCGTGGTCGAGCAGCGCTATCCGCGCTCGGGCCGCCCGAACGCCGTGGTCGAGCTGTTCGTCAAGGATCTGGCCTCGGGCAAGGTCGTGCAGATCGACCTTGGCCCCAACAAGGACATCTACCTGGCCCGCGTCGCCTGGTCGAAGGACGGCAAGACCCTCTACGTCCAGCGCCAGAGCCGCGACCAGAAGACCCTGGAGCTGATCGCCTACGATCCGGCCAAGGGTGCGGGCAAGACCATTCTGACCGAGACCGATCCGCACTGGATCGAGCTGCACGACGACTTCCGCGCCCTGAAGGACGGCAGCTTCCTGTGGTCGTCGGAGAAGTCGGGGAACAACCACCTCTATCACTACGCCGCCGACGGCAAACTGCTGGCCCAGGTGACCAAGGGCGACTGGCCGGTCGACAAGGTCGAGGCGGTCGACGAGAAGCGCGGCCTGGTGTTCTTCGGGGCCTCGATCGACACCCCGATCGAGCGCCGGCTCTATTCGGTGTCGTACATCAAGCCCGCCGCCCCGGTCGCCATGACCCCGGCCGGCGGCTGGTGGACCGCCAAGGTCGCCGCCACCGGCGCCTTCGTCGGCTCCTACTCCGATCCCAAGACCCCGCCGCAGACGGCGCTCTACGATCCGGCCGGCAAGCGCGTGCGCTGGATCGAGGAGAACAAGCTGGGCGCCGGCCATCCCTACGCGCCCTACGCCGAGAGCCACATCGTGCCGGAGTTCGGCGCGCTGAAGGCCAGCGACGGCCAGGTGCTGCACTATTCGCTGCTGAAGCCGGCCGACTTCGACGCGGCCAAGAAGTACCCGGTGATCGTCTCGGTCTATGGCGGCCCGCACGCCCAGCGCGTGACCAGGAGCTGGAGCGTCAACGACGAGGCCTTCGCCAACGCCGGCTACGTGGTGTTCAAGCTCGACAACCGCGGCTCGTCCAACCGCTCGACGGCGTTCAAGACGGCGCTGGACCGCCGGATGGGCACGGTCGAGGTCGAGGACCAGTTCGCCGGCGCGGCCTTCCTGAAGACCCTGCCCTATGTCGATCCCGATCGCCTTGGCGTGATGGGCTGGTCGTACGGCGGCTTCATGACCCTGATGATGCTGACCGCCGAGGGCACGCCCTTCACGGCCGGCGTCGCGGGCGCCCCGCCCACCGAGTGGGGCCTCTACGACACCCACTATACCGAGCAGTTCATGGGCAAGCCGGACGAGAACAAGGCCGGTTATGCGCAGTCGGACGTGCTGAACCGCATCGACAAGCTGAAACCCGGCAGCCTGATGTTGATCCACGGCATGGCCGACGACAACGTGATCTTCGAGAACAGCACCCGCGTGCTGGCGGCCTTGCAGAAGAAAGGGATCGCCTTCGAGACCATGCTCTATCCCGGCGAGCGCCACAGCGTGATCCGCAGCCGGGCTAAGGGCCTGCACGTCATGAAGACGCACCTCGACTTCTTCGACCGCAAGCTCAAGGGCGAGTGATCGGGGGCGAGTGATCTAGATGAGCGGCCCCGGTTCTCGCCGGGGCCGTTTTCGTATGGAGGGTGGAGCGTGAAACGTCTGTTGCTGCTTGGCGGGGTCGTCCTGCTGCTGGCCGTTCCGGCCCACGCCGCCCCGCAGGCCAAGCCGGGCGCGCCGGCCGAATTGCCCACCATCCGGTCCGAAGCCGCCCAGGACGACATGTATGCGGTCGGCTTCATCGGTCCGCAGTCGGATCTGGTCGAGGAACAGGCCCAACAGACCGCCGGCGAATTCTCCGCCGAGGACTCCGTGAAAGGCTGGCTGTCGGTGCAGCACGCCATCGGTTCCGAGGTCAACGCCGTCCTGGCGTTCAATCCCGACGCCCTGAAGATCGCCCGCGCCCTCGACGCCGAGCGCAGGGCCGGCAAGGTGCGCGGCCCGCTCCACGGCCTGTCGGTGCTGATCAAGGACAACATCGAGACCCTCGATCCGATGGCCACCACCGCCGGTTCGCTGGCGCTGAAGGACAATGTCACCGGCCGCGACGCCCCGCTGGTCGCCCGGCTGCGGGCGGCGGGCATGGTGGTGCTGGGCAAGGCCAACCTGTCGGAATGGGCCAATATCCGCTCGTCGCGCTCGACCAGCGGCTGGAGCGCGGTCGGCGGCTTCACGCGCAATCCCTACGCCCTGGACCGCAGCCCCTGCGGCTCGTCCAGCGGTTCGGCGGCGGCGGTGGCGGCGGGGCTGGCCCCGGCCGCGATCGGCACCGAGACCGACGGCTCGATCACCTGCCCGGCGGCGATGAACGGGCTGGTCGGCCTCAAGCCCACCGTGGGCCTCGTTTCGCGCACCCGCGTCGTGCCGATCAGCCACAGCCAGGACACCGCCGGCCCGATGACCCTGACGGTGCGCGACGCGGCCCTGCTGCTGACGGCGCTGGCCGGCTCCGATCCCGCCGACCCGGCCACGATCGAGGCCGACGCCCGCAGGAGCGACTACGCCGCCACGCTGTCGAAGGACGCGCTGAAGGGCGTCACCCTGGCCGTGGCGCGCTTCTACGCAGGCGGCTCGCCGCAGACCGACGCGGTGTTCGAGCAGGCGCTGGAGGATCTGAAGGCCCAGGGCGCGACCCTGGTCGAGGTGACGACCTTCGACGAGGACCCGATCGGCCGGGCCGAGGGCGTGGTGCTCTACAACGAGTTCAAGGCCGACATCGCCGCTTACCTGGCCTCGACCGACCCGGCGAAGGTTCCGGCCCGCACCCTGGCCGACCTGATCGCCTTCAACGCCGCGACGCCGGCCGAGACCCGATGGTTCGGCCAGGAAACCTTCGAGAAGGCGCAAGCGTCCAAGGGCCTCGACGACCCCGACTACCTGAAGGCCAGGGCCGACGCCAAGCGGCTGGCCGGTCCCGAAGGCATCGACAGGATCCTGAAGGACACCGGCGCGGTGGCGATCATCGCCCCGACCACCGGCCCCGCCTGGACCATCGACCCGGTCAACGGCGACCACTACGGCGGCTCGGCCACCACCCTGCCCGCCGTCGCCGGCTATCCGCACCTGACCGTGCCCATGGGCCAGGTCGAGGGCCTGCCGGTCGGCCTGTCGTTCATCGGCCCGGCCTGGAGCGAGGCGCGGCTGCTGAGCCTGGGCTACGCCTACGAGCAGGCGACGCTGCGGCGGAAGGCTCCGGCGTTGAAGGAGACGGTGGGGCCGTAACTGAAACCTTCTCTCTTTGAGAGAGGGAGGGGCCCGCCGCGAAGCGGTGGGAGGGTGAGAGGTTACACTCTCTCCGGAGGAGGAGGCGCGGACCTGACGAAGCCCTTCAAAGCTCAAAGCCAAATCCATCGTCATCCCGGAAAGCGCGCAGCGCTTATCCGGGACCCAGGGGACTGGGCCGCTCGGCTCGATCAAGCGTCCCAGCGGTCGCCGGTGCATTGCGGCGGCCCCTGGGTCCCGGCTCTACGCTCTACGCGCTTCGGCCGGGATGACGGCATGGGGGAAGTTGGAGTTCTTCCTGCCAGCGGTGAAACCTCTCACCCTCCCACGCCTTCGGCGCGGGCCCCTCCCTCTCTCTCAGAGAGAGGGTTTTTCGGCGCATCAAACCTTCGGGCGGATCACGTCGATCGGCGGCGGGGGCGGCGTGACTTCGGAGGGCCGGGGCGGCGGGGGCGGGCTGTGGCCGTGCGGGGTGGCGCAGGCGGTCAGCAGGGCGCCGGCCAAGCCCAGCAGCGCGAGACGCTTCAGCATCCGCGCGTTCCGGGGAAGAGGCCGAGCCCCGCGCGGAAGCAGCGGTGCTCCCCGCGCGGATCCCAGTATTCGGTCGAGCCGTCGGTGCGCTTGATGGCCCAGCGTTCGCCGGTCTGGCCGTCGCGACCGACCACGGCGATGTCGCCCGGACCGCGCGAGGTGACCGCATAGCCGTCGCCGGTCAGGGCGTCGGAGGCGCAAGCCTCGGTGACGCCCGGCTTGGACAGGTCGCCGCGCAGGCCGGCCGACGAGCCGGTGCGCTGGTTGTAGGCCGAGACCTCGGTCCCGCCCTGGCCGCTGACGAACACCTGGGTGCCCGTGGCGCGGTCATAGGTCATGACGTCGGGCGCCTGTCCGGTCAGGGGCGCGCCGCAGGGACCGCCGCGGCCGGCGGGACGCTTGGCGGCGACGGGACCCGGCTGGGCCTGGGCGAGGCCGGCGGCGGCCATGGTGAGCGCCAGGGCGCCGATGGCGAGCGTGCGGATCATCGCGGAGCTCCTTGAGGGCCAGTGGGCGGAACCGGACCGCCGGCGGCGGCCGAGGCGTCGTAGGGATCGGCGGGACCACCAGCCAGGGCGGCGGGCGCGGGACCGGCCAGGGTGGCGACGGCGCTGGTCGGCCAATAGCTGTCGTAGTCCTGGCGGGCGCGGTCGCGCGGCGTGCGGAACAGTTCCGGCGCCTCGAACCACGGACGGCAGGTCAGGGCGCCGTCGAAATAGCCGGTGATCAGGGCCTCGCAGCCGCCGGGGCGGGCGAAGACGCGGTTGTCGCGGGCGCGGATCTGGGCGCCGCTGTCGGCGAACAGGCCCGCGCGCATGACGCCGGCGATGGCGTTGTCGGAGGCGAAGACCACGCCCGAGGCGGCGTAGATGCCGACGTCGGCGGCTTCCAACTGGCCGTCCAGCACGCGCAGGTCGGCGCCTTCCAGCACCACCGCCCAGTCGCTGTCGCGGACCACGGGGCGCTGCAGGGTGGTCTCGCCGCCGCTGATGTAGATGCCGCGCGAGAAGCCGTCGGTCGACAGGCCGTCGATCTGCACCAGTTGATCGCGATTGACGCCGGTCAGCACGAAGCCCGCCGAGCTGCGCACGCGCGACGAGCCGGTCCAGTCGCCCAGGCGCACCACGCGGACATCGCGCAGGCGGCTGTCGCGGCCGGTCTCGACGGCCATGCCGATGGCGGTGGCGGCGACGTCGACGTCCTGGGCCTGAAGCCCGCCCGACAGCTTGACCACCGGGGCGCGGGTGCGGCCGACGAAGGCTGTCTGGTAGAGCTCCACCCGGCTGTCGGCGACGTCGATGGCCGAGCCCTCGCCGTCGTAGCGCACGACCACGCCCTTGAGGGCCAGCTCGGTGGCGCGGCCGACGATGCACGAGGCCGTGCCGCCGCGCGTCGATTCCAGGCCGAGGTTCTCGAGCACCACATAGGCCACGCCGGCCGCGATGCGGATGCAGGGCTGGTCGGCCGGGGCCATCAGGATCGGCCGGGCGCGCGAGGGGCTATAGTCACGGGCGACGATGTGCACCGCGCGGGTGACGTTCAGCGTCTCGACGCAGGCCCCGCCGTTGCGCGAGATCAAGGTCAGCGTGTCGCCGTCATAGAGGCGCGAGAGCACGTCGCTGACCTCGCCCGGATAGGCGACGTCGCAGTCGACGCTGGTGCGGTAGCGCTCGTACGGGCGCGAGGGGTAGTAGGGCCGGCGCGGCGGCTTGCGCTTGGGGACGTAGCCCTTGCAGCCGTGCGACAGGGCCGGCTGGATCAGCAGTCCAAAGCACGGGCGGATCTGCTGGTCGACCTTGGCGTCCGGCGAGGCAAGGGCGGCTTGCGGCGCGCCGACGGCGGCCAGGCTGAGAGCGACGAGTCCCGCCGCGAACAGGCGAAGGCGTCTCATCGATAGTCCCTTTCAGCGTTCGACGGGCCGGGGGCGTTCGCGGGGCCGGCATAGGGCCTGGCCTCGTACGGCCGGGGCCGCTCGCCCGGGGCGCGGGGCGGGCGCGAGACCTGGGCCAGCAGCTGTTGCAGGCGCCAGACCGACGGCTTGAAGCCGGCCAGGGCGCCGTCCAGCTGGTAGACCACCGCCTTGGCGCGGTCCTGGTCGGCGACGCCCTGCAGGCCCAGCGAGAAGAAGGTCGACATGGCGTACTTGGCCTCGGGCGAGCCCTGGCGTTCGGCCTCCTCGTACCAGTGGTAGGCGCGGGCGTAGTCGCGCGGCACGCCGACGCCCTCGGAGTACATCACCGCCAGAACGAGCTGGGCCTTGGACGAGCCGTTGACGGCCGCGTACTGCACCGCCCTCACCTTCTCGATCGGCGTCAGGCGGCCGGTGGTCGGGCGGCCGATCGAGGCCTGGAAGGTCTGGGCGTCGCCCGACGCCAGCAGCCGCTCGTCGAGCAGCGGCGCGGGGATGATCCGCAGATAGGCCAGGGCCTCGCCGATATGGACGAAGGGCAGTTCGTGCAGACGGGCCAGGGCCGCCTCGCGGGCCTCGCCCGACGGATCGCTCTCGTCGGAATGGGGCACGCCGGAGTCCGGGGAGTCGGCCGGATAGAACTCGTAGGGCGGGATCCAGCGCTTGGCCTTGCCCTCGACGAAGCCGCCGTAGGAGGCCCGCTGCGGCGAGGAGCGCTCGAAGTCCTTGAGCATAACGTAGGCCGAGACGTCGCCGGTCTGCACCGCCAGGTAGTTGTAGAGATAGGCGTCGACGTCGTTGCGGCGGAAGAGATCCAGCGCCGCCGGGGCGCCGACATGCTTGCGGTCGCCATAGGCCTCGACGGCCTGGAGGTTGTCGGACGGCTCGCCATAGGGGCCGAAATAGCCGTCGTGCATGCGCGCCAGGGCCCGGAAGCCGTCGGCCCCCTGGGTGGACAGGATGTAGATCACACGGTTGCGGACCTGCTCGCGCTCTTCCGTCGACATCCGCGACAGCTGGCGGTCGAGGGCGCCGTAGGCGGCGTGGCGCTCATAGGCGCGGCAGTCGTCGAAGCGCGACAGGGCCTTGCCCGGCTTGCCGCGCGGCTCGTAGGCGGCGATCGGGGCGTAGCCGGCCGGATTGGCCAGGGCCATGGCGTACCAGGTGGCCGCCTCGACCGGATCGTCGAGGTTCTTGTCGACCGCCCGCTGGCCTTCATAGCGGCGGGCCAGCTCCAGCTGGGCGAAGAAGTCGCCGCGGAAGCCGCCCTGGCGCAGGTTGCGAATCTCGATCTGCTGCTGGTTGAACTGGCCCGAGACGCCCTGCGCCGCCTGCGGGCGCGGACAGGCGCCGGCGCGCTTGGCGAAGAGCTGGTTGGCGGAAAAATCACAGCCGAACAGCGGCATGGCGACCAGGGTCGCGGCGGCCACGCCGAGCGGCAGGCGACGGGTCGGCCCAAGGCGCGTCCACGGCCGGGTGGTCACCCACGACCGCGCGGCCCGCCCCAGGTGAAGCCCCCGATCGAAGAGGGTCGAAACAGCGTCGCTGGCCTCGTGCATCGCTCCCCTCCAGCCCCGCCGTTAACCATAGATCGGAGTCACTCATGGGCCGCCGGCGACGACGCTGTCAAGCTCGCCAGACCGCCGTTCGGCCACTGTCGGTCGCCATGCCTTAATTGGAACGTGGAACAGGCGCGTTGCCCGGCTAATTCCGTGTAATCACACGATTTTCGCCTGTCAGGGGATCGTCATTTTTCGCGCGTGAGGCGAGTTTGCGAAGATGGATCGCCCGGGCGATTCTCGCGGTTCGAGACCCCTCTCTCATGGAGAGAGGGAGGGGCCCGCCGCGGAGCGGTGGGAGGGTGAGAGGTTTCACCGCTGGCCGGCGAACCTCGGGCTTTCCATGAGATGGTTGCGAGGGAGGGAACAGGCGATCTCGACGGGGCGGCGACGACCGTCCGACCGCGTTTCGATCGGCTGGCTTTGTTACCTCTCACCCTCCCACGCCTTCGGCGCGGGCCCCTCCCTCTCTCAAAGAGAGAGGGATTGTCGGCCCCTCACCGCCCCGTCGGCATGTCCTTGAACGCCACGTCCTTGTCGACCCGCACGTCGCCGGGCAGGCCCAGGACCCGTTCGGCGATGATGTTCTTGAGGATCTCGTCGGTGCCGCCGGCGATGCGCAGGCCGGGGGCCCACATCAGGCTCTGCTGGAAGGCCGCGCCGGCGGCGGCTTCGGGGCCGGTGAGAACGCCGTACTCGCCCTGCATCTCGACGGCGGTGTTGGCCAGATCCTGCAGCTGGTTGGCCGAGATGATCTTGCCGATCGAGCTTTCCGGACCCGGGGTCTGGCCGCGCGACAGAGCGGTCATGGTGCGGAAGCGGGTGAACTTCAGCCCCTGGGAGGCCACGAACCAGTCGGCCAGCTTCTCGCGGAAGGCGTCGTTCTTGAGCGCCGGACCATCCTCGCCCGGCAGGGCGCGGGCCAGTTCCAGCACCTCGCGGTAGTTGGGGCCGGCCGAGCCGCCGACCGCCAGGCGCTCGTTCATCAGGGTGACGAGGGCCACCTGCCAGCCCTGCCCCACCTCGCCCAGGCGCTGGCTGTCCTTGACCCGCAGGTCGCCGAAATAGACCTCGTTGAACTCGCGCCCGCCCGACATCTGGTGGATGGGCCGGCACTCGACGGCGGCGTCGCGCATGTCGATCCAGAACATGGTCAGGCCCTTGTGCTTGGGCACATCGGGGTCTGTCCGTGTCAGGAGAATGCCGAAGTCGCTGTAGTGGGCGCCCGTGGTCCAGACCTTCTGGCCGTTGATCATCCACTCGTCACCGTCACGCACGGCGCGCGTGCGCAGGGCCGCGACGTCGGAGCCGCCGGCCGGTTCGGAGAACAGCTGGCACCAGATCTCCTCGCCCTTCACGGCCGGCGAGACGAAGCGCTTCTTGGTGTCGGTGTCGGCGAAGGCCATGACCGTGGGCACGCACATGCCCAGGCCAATGGTGAAGTAGCCATAGGCGACGCCGGCCTTGCCCTCCTCCTGGCCGAAGATCACGGATTCTATCGGCGTGCCACCGCCCCCGCCCACGACCGCAGGCCAGGTGATGCAGGCGTAGCCGGCGGCGGCCTTGCGGGCCTGCCAGGCCTTGGCGGCGGCCATGTGCTCGGGGGTGTTGGGCTTGGGTTCGCCGTGCTGCGCCTTGTGGGCGGCGGCGGCCTCTTCCAGCCAGGCGCGGGCCTTGTCGCGATAGGCGGCTTCGCTGGGGGAGTCGTTGAAGTCCATGATCGCTCTCCTTAAGCCGCGTTCTTCTTCTCGAGCTCGCTCACCAGCCGCTCCTTCCAGAGCCGGGGCGAGCCGGCCACGAGGGAGAGCTGCCGCGAGCGGCGGTAATAGAGGTGGCAGTCGACCTCCCAGGTGAAGCCCATGCCGCCGTGCACCTGGACGCTTTCCTTACTGGCGAACCAGAAGGCTTCCGAGGCGGCGATGCGGGCGGCGGCGGCGGCCGTGGGCAGCTCTGGCGCGTCGTCATTAAGCGCCCAGGCGCCGTAATAGGCGTTGGAGCGGGCGACCTCGTTCTTGACGTACATGTCGGCCAGCTTGTGTTTGATGGCCTGGTAGCCGGCGATCACGCGGCCGAAGGCGTAGCGGCCCAGGGCGTATTCCTTGGCCATCTCCAGGCAGCGATCGGCGCCGCCCAGCTGTTCGAAGGCCAGCAGCACGGCGGCGCGGTCGAGGATCGCCTGCACGAGGTCGAAGCCCTCGCCCGCCGCGCCCAGCCGTTCGGCGGCGGCGGCGTCGAAGGTCAGGCGGGCGACGCCGCGGGTGGGATCCAGGCTCTCCAGCGTCTCGCGTTTCACGCCCGCGCCGGTCAGCTCGACCAGGAAGAGGCTGGGCTTGCCGCCCTCGGACGCCAGGACGATGGCGGTGTGGGCGATGTCGCCGTCGGTGACGGGAATCTTCACGCCTGAGAGCTTGCCGCTCTCGACCTTGGCCGACAGGGCCGAGGGGGTGAGCACGCCGGGGCCTTCGCTGACGGCCAGGCAGCCGATCAGGTTGCCGGAAGCGATGGCCGGCAGGATGGCGGCCTTCTGGGCGTCGGAGCCGTGGGCCATCACGGCCTCGGCCAGGACGTAGACGGTGGAGGCGAAGGGGATCGGGGCGACGGCGCGGCCCAGCTCCTCGGCGATGGCGCAGAGCTCGACCCGGCCCAGGCCCAGGCCGCCGTGTTCTTCGGGAATGGCCGCGCCCAGCCAGCCCTGCTCGGCGACGGCGGCCCAGAGGGCCTGGTCGTGGCTGCGGGCCGGATCGTCCAGCACCCCGCGCACCACCGCGGGCGGACAGCGGCCGCTCAGGAACTTGCGGGCCTCGTCCTTGAGGAACTTCTGGTCGTCGGAATAGTCGAAATCCACGGCCGTTTCTCTCCCTTGGCCGTTCTGTCGACGGCCGTTGGAAACGACGATGACCGAGCTTGCGCCCCCTGGAAAGATTGACCCGGCGTCAAGAATTTCAGGTTCTTATGCCTTTGAGCATTTGCAGGCGAAGTTCCGGAGTCCCATGGCCAAGACCGTCTACCAGCGGAACCAGAAGGTTTGGGTCGAGAGCGTCGGCGCCTGGGCGACGATCGAGAAGATCGTGCCCATCTGGGCCAAGGGCTTCGACGAGCCCGTGCGGGTGACCTACGACGTCGGCCTGGGCCGCGAATTCCTGGCCCACGAGCTGAAGCCCGAAGACAAGATGGACCCGCAGGAAGGCGGCGTCCTGTCGAACTGGCGGGTCTTGAGGGCCCGCAACAAGTGGCAGCAGGAGGGCGACTGCCTGCACCACCCCTTCCCCGGCACCTATCCGGTGGTGGTCACCGATCCCAACGACTGGGGCGGCTGGCGCACGCCCGGAGCCGAGTACGACCGCGACCCGCGCAAGATCGAGTTCCAGGCCAAGCTGATCGCCACCGCCCCGCGCCTGCACGCCCTGGCCCGAGAAATCTTGACACTGGTCGGCGACCATCCCGAGGACGCTCCCCCCGCCCTGCTGGCCCTGGCCCAGAAGGCCGCGGCCATCGAGCGCGAACTGCACGAGACGCCGGCGGCGAGCGGGACGGTGGAAGGGTAGCTCCCTTCCCCCTTGATGGGGGAAGGGTCGGGGATGGGGGTGACCTTCTGAGCCGGCGGCCGTGTGCGGCATCCGACGCCGCAGTCACCCCCACCCCTGCCCCTCCCCCATCGAGGGGGAGGGGTTCCAGATCGCTAGAACCGCCGCCCGATCCCCACCGACACCACGGTCGGATCCAGGTTCACCTTCGACTTCAGCGCGCCGCCGTTGATCTTGGCGTCGGTCTCGAACCACACCTTCTTGACGTCGAGATTGACGACGTACGGCCCCTTCACGGCGATGTCGGCGCCGACCTGCAGGGCGTAGCCGAAGCCGTCGTCGAGATCGACGGTGAAGCCGTTGCGGTCCTTGCCGCTGTAGAACAGCATGTAGTTCAGCCCCGCGCCGACATAGGGATTGAACCGGGCCTTGGGCGCGAAGTGGTACTGGGCCGAGACCACCGGCGGCAGCACCCAGGTCTTGTGCACCACGACGTCGGTTCCCGGCCCCACGGCCTTGACGGTGTGCTGGGTGGTGCCAGCGATCACCTCGACGGCCAGCTTGTCGGTGATGAAGTAGGAGACGCCCAGGGTCGGCTTGACGTCGTCCTTGACGTCGGCCTTCAGGCCGGTGGCCGCGCCGGCCGAGGTGACGATCGGGTCGCCCGCGTCGGGCAGCACGCCGGTGGCGCGCAGGTTGACCTGCCAGGTCCCCTTGGCGGCGGGCGTGAAGGCCTCCTGGGCTTGAGCGGCGCCAGTCGCGGCGGCGAGCGTCAGGCCAGCCAACAGGGCGAGGCGGAGGGCGGTCATGGTCTTATCCCCTTGGAGTTCGACGCGTCGAGGCGTCGTCAGGGGTGATGCGCCCGCCCGCCGGGGCGCACATTGATCCGCCTCAAGCTTGTTGGGATCCGCCTCAAGCCCGCGAGAAGGCGCCTTCCTTCCAGGCCCGCCAGGCGAGCCAGCCGACGACCAGCACGCCGCCGACCAGCAGCGGGACCGAGCTTTCGGGTCCGCTCGGCCCGCGCAGCCAGGAGACCAGCGCGCCGCGCTCGGGCTCGGAGATGAAGGCGGCCGCGCCGTCGTAGCCGCCTTCCAGCGCGTAGCCGCCGGTCACCAGCTGGACGAGCGCGCCCCAGGCCCCGGCCAGGCCCATGCCCAGCCACAGACGCTGATTGCGCAGATAGGTCAGGCCCAGGATCGCCCCGCCGAGCAGCGCGCCGAGGCGCTGGGCGAGCAGCAGCGGGCCGTCCGAGGCGGGGTAGAAGCAGGCGACCAGCACGGCGGCGATCACCACGGCCGGGATCGGGCCGAGGGCCTTGGCCAACAGCCGGGTCAGCACGCCCTGGACGACGACGGCCATCACCACGCCGCCGGCGATCCCGGTGACGAGCCGATCCGGAATGGCCCAGCGCCAGTCCACCAGCGACGGCGGCCCCCACGTCACCGCGCCGATCAACGTCAGCAGGGCCATCAGCAGGGCGAAGGCGGCGACCACCAGTCCGGTCCCGCGCGCGGCTTCGCGCCAGGCCTCCTTCGGCGCCAGTTCGGTGCGGTCGCGCTTCTCGACCAGTCGCACCAGCACCGAATAGGTGCTGACAACGGTGAACGCCCCGCACAGCAGAGCGATCGGCGCCTGCTTCAGCAGCACCTCGTCGACCTGGTTCAACGACTCTTCGGGCCGCATCACCCCGTAGAGATAGAGCCCGATCATGCCCAGGCCGAAGGCCACGATCGCGCCGGCGACGGTGACGATCAAGGCCAGGGCCAGCGCCCAGGCGACGGTCGCCGCGCGACGTCCCGGCGAAAGTCCCGGCGCGACAGGTTCCGAATTGGCGATCTCTGACACGTGAAAACACCCCCGATTGAGTCGCCAACCTAGCCGATAAATCGACAAACCGCGCAACCGGCGGCCTCGCCCCGGCCCCGACGGGCGACTACATTGGCCCCATGCGCACCGAAACGCCCCAGCCGATCCGGCTCTCCGACTATCGTCCGTTCCCGTTCGAGATCGAGACGACGCACCTGTCCTTCCAGCTGGAGCCATCGGCCACGCGCGTGACCGCGACGCTGCAGGTGCGCCGCACGGGCGCTGCCGGCGAGCCGCTGTCGCTGAACGGCGAGCGCCTGGCGCTGAAGGCGATCGCGATCGACGGCCAGGCCCTGAGCGCCAACCAGTACGAGCTGGACGACGAGCGCCTGACCATCGCCGACGTCCCCGACGCCTTCGAGCTGGTGACCGAGGTCGAGATCGATCCGTCGGCCAACAAGGCGCTGATGGGCCTCTACATGTCGGGCGGCCGGTTCTGCACCCAGTGCGAGGCCGAGGGCTTCCGCACCATCACCTTCTTCCCCGACCGGCCTGACGTGCTGAGCCGCTACACCGTGCGGATCGAGGCCGACGCTTCGTTCGAGCACCTGCTGAGCAACGGCAACCTGATGGAGGCCGGCCAGCTGAAGAACGGCCGCCACTTCGCCGTCTGGAACGACCCCTTCCCCAAGCCCGCCTATCTGTTCGCCCTGGTCGCCGGGCGGCTGGACGTGCTGGAGGACGACTTCGTCACCATGAGCGGCCGCACCGTGGCGCTGAAGGTGTTCGTCGATCCCGGCCAGGCCTCGCGCGCCGCCTATGCGCTGGACGCCCTCAAGCGCTCGATGAAGTGGGACGAGGAGGCGTTCGGCCGCGAATACGACCTGGACCTCTTCATGATCGTGGCCGTGCGCGACTTCAACTTCGGGGCCATGGAGAACAAGGGGCTGAACATCTTCAACAGCTCGCTCCTGCTGGCCGAGCCGGAGACGGCCACCGACTTCGACTACGAGCGCATCGAGAGCGTCGTCGCCCACGAATATTTCCACAACTGGACCGGCAACCGCATCACCTGCCGCGACTGGTTCCAGCTGTGCCTGAAGGAAGGCCTGACGGTCTTCCGCGACCAGAGCTTCAGCGCCGACATGCGCGGCGCGGCCGTGCAGCGGATCAAGGACGTGAAGGCCCTGCGCGCCCGCCAGTTCGCCGAGGACGCCGGCCCGCTGGCCCACGCCGTGCGGCCGTCCAGCTATCTGAAGATCGACAACTTCTACACCGCGACCATCTATGAGAAGGGCGCGGAGATCATCCGCATGCTGAAGACCATCCTGGGCGCCGGCGCGTTCCGGGCCGGGCTGGACCTCTATTTCGAGCGCCACGACGGCGAGGCGACCACGGTCGAGGCCTTCATCGCCTGCTTCGCCGAGGCTTCGGGCCGGGACCTTTCCAGCTTCTTCTCCTGGTACGAACAGGCCGGCACGCCGTCGGTGTCGCTGACCCACGCCTATGACGCGGACGCCAAGGCGCTGTCGATCACCCTGAGCCAGAAGACGGCGCCCACCAGCGGCCAGCCGGTCAAGAAGGCCCTGCCGATCCCGGTCACCATCGGCCTGCTGTCGCAGGCCGGCGCGCCGCTGCGCGACAGCGAGGTGGTGCTGCTGGAGGGCGAGAGCCTGACGGTGCGCTGGGAGGGCGTGGCGGAAGCGCCGGTGATCTCGGCCCTGCGCGGCTTCTCGGCCCCGGTGACCCTGACCACCGACGCACGGCCCGCCGACGCCTATGTGCTGTTCGCCGCCGATCCGGATCTCTTCAACCGCTGGGAAGCCGGCCAGGGCCTGGCCCGCGGCCTGATCCTGGCCCGCGCGGCGGGGGCTCCCGACGAGGTCGGCGAAGAGCGCTACGCCCAGGCCCTGGGCCAGGCGCTGGACGACGCCGCCGCCGATCCGGCCTTCAAGGCCCTGCTGCTGGCCCTGCCGAGCGAGGGCGACCTGGCCCTGGCCGTCGATCCGGCCGATCCGGGCGCGATCCACGCCGCCCGCGACGCCCTTCGCGCCCGCATCGCCGTGCACCTGGGCGAGCAGCTGGCCCGCATCCACGGCGCCATGCAGGGCGACGGCGAGTTCTCGCCGGACGCCACCTCGGCCGGCCGCCGGGCGCTGCGCAACGCCTGCGTCGACCTGCTGGCGGCCGACCCGCACGCCGACAACGTCCAGCGCATCGTCGGCCACTTCGAGGCCGCCGCGGCCCTGACCGACGCCATGGGCGGCCTCTCGGCCCTGCTGGCCGTGGGCGGCGAGCCCTGCGAGAAGGCGCTTTCGGCCTTCCACGCCAAGTGGCGGCACGAGCCGCTGGTGCTGGACAAGTGGTTCTCGGTGCAGGCCCGCGATCCGTCGGAAGGCGCGCTTGCCCGCGTTCTGACCCTGACCGAGCACGAGGACTTCGACGCCGGCAATCCCAACCGCTTCCGCGCCCTGGTGCAGGGCTTCGCCAGCGCCAACCCGGCCCGCTTCCACGATCCCAGCGGCGCGGGCTATCGCTTCCTGGCCGACCAGATCCTGGCCGTGGACAGCTTCAACCCGATGACGGCGGCCCGTCTGGTCGAGCCCCTGGGCGGCTGGCGGCGCTATGTCCCGGCGCTGGGCGATCTGATGCGGCGGGAACTGGAACGCGTGAAGGCCGCGCCGGGGCTGTCGAAGAACGTGCTCGAGCTGGCGGGGCGAGCGCTGGATTAGGAACCTCCCCCTCTGGGGGAGGCGGCCGAAGGCCGGTGGGGGGACGTTTTCAGCTTCCGGTGAAGCGGACGTCCCGCAAAAACTCCCCCCACCGATCGCTTCGCGATCACCTCCCCCACGGGGGGAGGTTCCCTCAAGCGGCGAGCCTGGGGTGATTCTTCCGCGCAACGGTTGCGACCAAAGCGCTCAGCCCCCAGGGATTCGCGTCTCCCCAGGGTGACGGCGACCGAACGCGTACGGTAGATTCACCACGATTGGCGAACTGACTCGCCTGGGGTGCTGCGGAGTTGCGGGCGTTGCGGATTGGCGGGGCGAAACCCGGGAGGACGGCCAAGGCCGGACTTTCGGCTGCGGGCGCGGCTCGCATGCGCGCCGCCCGGTCGTCGCAGGCCTATGTCCGCGTCGTGATCCTGGCCGCCCTGCTGCTGCTGGCCGTCTACACCGCCCTCGGCGTCGTCAAGCTGCAGAAGGAAGCCGCCGCCCCGCCAGGCGGCGCGGCCCTGGCCGCCCAGGCCCAGATCCTGTCGGGCAAGGTCGAGACCAATCTCGCCGCCCAGCGCGCCGGCCTGTCGGCGGCGGGCGACCTGCTCGAACGCGACCCGACCTCGGCCATGGACGCGGCCGAGACCGCCCTGCGCGCCGCCGGCGGCGAGGCCATGGCCGTCGCCGTGGCCACCACCGGCGAAGTCATGGCGGTGGCCGGCCGCGATCCGTCGGCCGACTGGCGCGAAGCGGCCCGCGCCGCCGCCGCCTCGGGCCGCAGCGCCTGGATCGGCGGCGTCGGCCGCAGCGGCCGCCTCTATGTGGCCATGGCCGCCCAGACCTCGGCCGGCCGCGGCTACGTCATCGCCGCCGGCGATCCCTCGCGCCTGCTGGGCGAGCCGGACAAGACCCAGTCCAACGCCCTCTTCCTGCCGGACGGCGGCCTGCTGGTCGGCGTCGGCCGCGCGGTGCAGGGCGCCGCCAGCCTCGACCAGGCCTACGCCCTGTCGGTGGAGGACCTGCAAGGCGGGGCCGCCGCCCTGACCGGCCGCGGCGTCGACGGCTCGGGCCTGGACGTGGCCTTCGAGCCCCTGGCCCAGGGCGCCCTGATCGCCGCCGTCAGCGCCCCCAGCCACACCGTCGCCAATGTCGACCGCCGCCTGATGGAAGGCGCGCTGACCCTTCTGATCCCGCTGGCCGCCGGCATCGCCCTGGCCCTGATCCTGATGCTGCAAAGCCGCCGCGCCGAGGCCGCCCAGCGCGAGTTCATCGACAGCGAGCAGCGCTTCCGCCTGGCCGTCGAGGCCGCCCGCTGCGGCATCTGGGAATGGGACCTGCGCTCGGACGAGGTCTACATGTCCGACGTCACCGGCGCGATGTTCGGCTGGGGCGGCGGCGGAGTCGCGCCCGGCGAGGATCTCGTCGAGCGGATCTCGTCGGACCACCGCGACCGCGTGCGCCAGGCCCTGGCCAACGCCGCCCAGTTCGGCGCCTTCGACGTGTCGTTCCGCATCCCCGCCCGCGAACACGGCGGCCGTTCGATCTGGGTGGACGCCCGCGGCCAGGGCTTCGGCAAGCCGGGCGAGGACGGCTATTCGCGGATCATCGGCGTGGCGCTGGACGTCACCGAGGAGCGCCTGGCCCAGGCCCGCGCCCAGGCCGCCGAGAACCGCCTGCGCGACGCCATCGAAAGCGTGTCGGAGGCCTTCGTGCTCTGGGATCGCCAGGGCCGCCTGCTGATGTGCAATCGGAACTACCGCAGCGTCTTCTCGCTGGAGCCGCGGATCCTCAAGCCGGGCGCGGCCCGCGCCGAGGTCAACCGCTTCGCGGCCCTGGCCATCAAGCAGGAGATCCCCGACCCGACCGGCGCCAAGGGCGTGCGCGAGGCCGAGATGAACGACGGCCGCTGGATCCAGATCAGCGAGCGGCGCACGGCCGAGGGCGGCCTCGTCATGACCGCCGCCGACATCACCGCCATCAAGACCCAGGAAGAAGCCCGCCGCCGCAACGAGGAGCAGCTCCAGAACGCCGTCGCCGGCCTGGAGCGCAGCCAGGAACAGCTGGCCGAGCTGGCCCGCAAGTACGAGATGGAGAAGGTCAAGGCCGAGGGCGCCAACAAGGCCAAGAGCGAGTTCCTGGCCAACATGTCCCACGAGCTGCGCACGCCGCTGAACGCCATCAACGGCTTCTCCGAGATCATGATGAACGAGATGTTCGGCCCGCTCGGCGACCAGCGCTACAAGGGCTACAGCCTCGACATCCACAACAGCGGCCAGCATCTGCTGGCCCTGATCAACGACATCCTCGACATGTCGAAGATCGAAGCCGGCAAGATGAACCTGAAGTTCGAGCCGCTGCACCTGGAAGACGTGACCGAGGACGCCGTGCGCCTGGTGCGCAACCGCGCCGAGGCCGCCGGGCTGAAGCTGGAGGTCGACTTCCCGCCCCTGCCCGAGATCGAGGCCGACTACCGCGCGGTCAAGCAGGTGCTGCTGAACCTGCTGAGCAACGCCATCAAGTTCACCCCCCGCCAGGGCCGCGTCACCGTGCGCGCCGAGATCCGCCGCGATCCGCTGGGCGAGCGGGTGAAGGTGTCGGTCACCGACACCGGCATCGGCATCGCCGCCGAGGACCTGGCCCGCCTGGCCCGTCCGTTCGAGCAGGTGGAAAGCCAGCACTCCAAGACCACGCAAGGCACGGGCCTGGGTCTGGCGCTGACCAAGTCGCTGGTCGAGATGCACGACGGCGCCCTGGAGATGGTCTCTAACCCGGGCGAAGGCACCACGGTCAGCTTCATCCTGCCGGTCAGCCAGAGCAGCCCGATGCAGATGCGCGACTACGCGGTGGCGTAGAGACGTGCTGCCGACAAAAATCACCCGACAAGCTTGACCGGTCGCGGCAACAGCTAAACTCTCACTTGCAGTAGCAGGAGAGACTTCTTCAAAATGGTGCGCTTTCCATATGCGTGCGGGCTCGCCTTCGGGCTGGCGCTTCTGGCGCTTTCGACGGCCGCGGCCGCGGCCGAGCCCGACAAGACGCAGGCTCTCCAGGACGTTGTCGTTTGGCAGGGCCAGCCGTTCGTGCCGAACCAAGGCACAACTTACATCGGCGAGTTGCGGCTGAAGCCCGGCGCGCAGATCTTCACCAACGGCTTCCCGGTGAAGCTGGTAATCGAGCTCTTGATCATCGAAGACACGGCCCAGCTAATATCCCCTGGCCCCTCAGAGGCGACAATGGGAGAGAGCTCTGGCCTAGTCGAGTTGGTGGTCCAGAACGTGGAGGGCAAGGGCCTCTCGATCCTCAACGCCGGAGTGGCGGGCGCGCCAGGCTCCAATGCACCGCCACGCGACCCATCCGCCTGCGCCGCCGACGCCGCCGCCTCGGCCGGCAACCCTGGCGGCCCGGGACAAAACGGCGGCGACGCGGCCAATGTCTCCATAGTCACCTCCTCGCAGTCGGCCTGGGCGGCCTTCTCGGTGCTCACCGACACGAACGCCGCCGGCCAGCCTCAAAACTGCGGCGGCCAGATCTGCGGGGGTCTCGGAGGCCTAGGCGGCGCGGGCGGCGCGGGTGTTCCCGTCAAGCCCGCATGCGACAGCAAAGCCCTCGGACCGGACGGACCCCCAGGCGCGACAGGGTCGACGGGCCGCAACGGGAAGGTCTCCTTCAACTGGTCCGTCGCCATGCCCGAGCGTTCGCGGCAGGATTCGCTGACAGCTTCCCGCAGGGAGTGAAAGGCCATGCCCGCCGTTTCCGGAACGCCCGTCGCCTTCGTCCACGTCAGCGACCGTCAGCGCGCGCTCGACTTCTATGTCGAGAAGCTGGGCCTGGCGGTGCATAGCACCGACCCGTTCGGCGACTTTCTGGGAGCGGGCGACGCGCTGATCCGCCTGACCGCCCTGCCCGATTTCAAGGCCGGCGCCCATCCGGTGTTCGGCTGGAACGTCGAGGACATCGAGGCCGCCGTGCGCACCCTGGCCGGCCGGGGCGTGGTCTTCACGATCTACGAGGGCTTCGGCCAGGACGCCCTGGGCATATGGACCGCTCCCGACGGCCAGGCCAAGGTCGCCTGGTTCGCCGATCCCGATGGCAACGTGCTGAGCCTGTCGCAGGCTTGAGGCGACGCACGTTCCGCGACACTCTCCGCGCCGTTTCGCGCGGAAGGCTTCCCGCGCGGTTTCGGGGAAATGACTGAATGAGCGGCGCCCTGGTGCTGATCCTGTCGTCGGCCGCCGCCGCCATCGGGCTGTTCGCGGCGACGCAGCTGGTGCTGCGGCCCGGCTGGCGGAAGGCTCCGGCGACGGCGCTGGCGGTGTTCCTGCTGCTGAGCGCGCTGTCGGGCGTCGACCTGATCCTGGATCGTGGTGGGATCTACGCCGCCGCGCCCTGGGCGACGGGGATCCTGTGGTCGACCTCGCTGTTCCTGGGACCGGCGATCCTGGCCTATGTGGTGGCCATGACCGGGGATCCGGAGGCGGGGTGGAGCCCGGTGCGGATCGCGCGGCTCTGCTGGCCGGCAGGGATCGCCCTGCTGCTGGCCCTGCCGTTCTTCGCCCTGCCGATCCCGACCCGGATCGCCATCTACACCGGCGTGGGGGCCGAGACCGACGCCTGGGCCGGCCCGCTGCAGCTGGCCTTCGTGGCGCTGTTCCTGACGACGACCCTGGGCTACCTGGCCGCCGCCTTCCGGGTGATGGGCCGGCACGTGCGGCGGGTGCGCGACCTCTTCTCCAACATCGAGAACCGCACCCTGAGCTGGCTGCGGGTGCTGCTGCTGGTGATGCTGGCCGCTTGGATCTGGGGCGCGGTGAAGTCGGGCCTGGCGCTGAACGTCGCCCACGCCGATTGGCTGGACGTCGCCGGCGCTGCGGTGGAGCTGGCCTGGACGGCGGCCATCGGCCTTTTCGGCCTGTCGCAGCAGCCGATCTTCACGCCCCAGACCGAAACGCCCAAGGCCCTGCCCCCGGCCGAGAAGTACGCCCGCTCGGCCCTGCCCGAAGCTCGCCAAGTCGAGATCGCCGCGCGGCTGGACCGGGCGATGGCGGCTGACGCCCTGCATCGCGATCCGCTGCTGTCTCTTAGTGCGCTGGCCGTCCGCATCGGCGTCTCGCCCAACCACCTGTCGCAGGTGCTGAACGAGCACCTGGGCCAGAGCTTCTTCGACTATGTGAACCGCTGGCGGGTCGACGAGGCCGTCGAGCGGATCCGCACCACCGACGAAGCCATCCTGTCGATCGCCTATGAGGTGGGGTTCAACTCGCGCTCGACCTTCAACGCAGCCGTCAAGAAGCACGCCGGCCGACCGCCCAGCGCCTTCCGCCCCGCCGTCTGACGCCCCCCTCCAGCAATGTCCGGTCCGGCAGGATCGGAAGCCCAAGCCCTTCGAGCCTACCCGTCCGGACGACGCCCGGCGGCGTCTGCTCCAGCGTCGTGACTGTCACCTCCCCGTTCGAGAGAAACAGTCATGATCCTCCGCCTGAAGGGCGCCGCCCTGGCCGCCTGCGCCCTGGCGCTCCAACCGTTCGCCGCCCGTGCGGAGAGCGAGGAGCCCGACCACCTGCTGCTGCTGGGCGCTGGCGTCTACGCGACCAGCAATCCCTATGAGAGCGCCCGCGAGAAAACCGAGACCGGCGTCCTGCCGCTGTTCTTCTACCAGAACCGCTACCTTACCGCCGACCTGTCGGGCCTGGCCGTGAAGGCCTACGAGACCGAGCACTTCAAGCTGGAAGGCCGCGTCAGCCCGCGCTTCCAACTGGTCGATCCGAAGGACACCCGCGACTTCGCCTTTCTGGAGCGCGACACCGGCGTCGATGTCGGCGCGCGGTTCAGCGGCATGGCCGGCCCGGCGACCCTGAGCCTGGAGCTCCTGGCCGACGCCACGGGCGAGACCGAGGGCCAGGAGATCAATCTCGACCTGACCCTCGCCGCCCAGCCCACCGAGCGGCTGTCGCTGGAGGCGGTGGCCGGCCTGTCGTGGAAGGACGAAAAGCTGGCCACCTGGCTCTACGGCCTGCGCGAGAACGAGGTCGCCCCTGCCCTGGCCTATGAGTTCGGGCGCACGCCCCGGGCCCCGTCGGGCGGGGTGGTCGTGCCCTCGCTGGGGGTCCAGGCCCGCTACCAGCTGACCGAGCGGCTCTATGTGATCGCCGCCGCCGAGGTCGAGGCGTTCGACGACGACATCAAGAACAGTCCGCTGATGGCCAAGGGCCAGACGGCCGCCGGCTTCGTCAGCCTCGTTCGCCGGTTCTAGGCGTGCGGCCGGTGCACGCCTCGCGCATTTCGGTCGTGCCCAGCGGGCTGACCCTGGCCTGGGAGACCTTACTGATCCTGCTGATCTGGCTGGCCGCCGTCGCGCCCATGGGCGTGCTGGCCTGGATCGTCGCGCCCCGGCTGATGACGCCGGGCGATCCGCTGCCGGGGCTGGTGTTCTGGCGCATGGTGGTGGTCGGTATGGCCTGGCAAGGCGTGCTGGCCCTGATCGTGCTGAGGCTGGAGGGCGTGCCCTTCACCCTGCCCGCCCTGCGTCGGCGGCTATGGCTGAAGACGCCGACCTGGCGGTCCAGCGGCCGGCCGTTCGCCTCGGCCTTCCTGCTGGTTCCGCTGTTCGTGGGCCTGGGCTTCCTGGGCGACGAGGCGGTCGGGGCGCTGTTCCAGGCCACGCCCCTGGGACACCGGCTGGCCGAGGCGACGCCGGCCTTCGCCCAGATCGAGCACCTGATCACGCCCGAGGCCAAGGGCCGGTGGGACATCCTGGCCCTGGCCCTGGTCTCCAGCCTCTTCAACTACGCCCTGGGCGAGGCCCTGCTGTTCCACGGCGTGCTGCTGCCGCGCATGGAGCGGGCCTGGGGACGCTGGGCGTGGCTGGGCAACGGCCTGCTGTTCGCCGGCTATCACGTGCACAAGATCTGGATCATGCCCGGCCTGGTGATCAGCTGTCTCTGCTACAGCCTGCCGGCCCAGGCCTTCCGGTCGAACTGGCTGGCCGTGGTGATCCATGGCGTCGAGGGCGTGGTGCTGATCGCCGCCGTGCTGATCGTCATCCTGCAGCCGTGAGGGCGCCGTCGGGCGCGCCGAGCCTCGACACCAGGGCCGCGCCGGTTTCGTCGAGGCCGACGACCGACACCACCGCGCCCTGGCGGCGATAGCGCGACACCGCCTTGTCCAGCGCGCCGACGGCGGTCAGGTCCCACAGGCGCACGCCGGCCATGTCGATCTCGACGCGGGCGGGATGGCCATGGAACTCGAAGCCCGCGGCGAACAACTCGGCCGAGACGAAGAACAGTTGGCCCTCGACGGCGTAGCGGCGGACGGTCTCGTCGCTGTCCGCCCGCTCCTTCACCGCGATCATCTTCCCGACCTTGCGGGCGAAGAACAGCACGCTGAGCAGAACGCCCAGCACGACGCCCTTGGCCAGGTCGCGGGTCGCCAGCACCGTCACGGTCGTGGCCAGCATGACGATGGTCGACTGCAGCGGCGTCGAGCGCAGCTTGCGCACCGAGTTCCAGTCGAAGGTCGTGAACGAGACCATGATCATCACCGCCACCAGGGCGGCCATCGGGATCCTGGCCACCCAGTCGCGCAGCACCAGGATCAGGATCAGCAGGAAGAGGCCCGCCCAGAAGGTCGACAGGCGCGAGCGGCCGCCGGACTTCACGTTGATGATCGACTGGCCGATCAGGGCGCAGCCGGCCATGCCGCCCAGCAGTGGCGAGACGAGGTTGGCGATGCCCTGGCCGCGCGTCTCGCGATCCTTGTCCGACGGGCTGTCGGTCAGGTCGTCGAGCAGGTTGGCGGTCAGCAGGCTTTCCAGCAGACCGACGAAGGCCAGGGTCAGCGACACCGGCGCGATGATCCTCAGGGTCTCGAGCGTCAGCGGCACGGCCGGCAGGTGGAAGCCGGGCAAGGCCGTCGGCAGCTGGCCCATGTCGCCGACGGTGCGCACCGGCAGGTGCAGGGTGATGGCAACGGCGCTGAGCGCCAGGATCGCCACCAGCGACGACGGGACAGCCCTGGTCAGGCGCGGGAAGAGATAGATGATCGCAAGGCCCGCTCCCACCAGGGCGAAGGTCTGCCAGTTGCCGCCGATCAGCTGGGGCATCTGCGCCATGAAGATCAGGATCGCCAGCGAGTTGACGAAGCCGCTCATCACCGAGCGCGACACGAACTTCACGTAGCGGCCCAGGCGCAGGGTCCCGATGACGATCTGGATGGCGCCGGTCAGCAGGCTGGCGGCGAACAGATACTCGATGCCGTGCTCGCGCACCAAGCCGCCCATCAGCAGCGACATGGCCCCGGTGGCGGCCGAGATCATCGCCGGCCGGCCGCCGACGAAGGCGATGGTCATGGCGATGACGAACGAGGCGTAGAGGGTCACGGCCGGATCGACGCCGGCGATGAAGGCGAAGGCCAGGGCCTCGGGGATCAGGGCCAGGGCGACGACCGTGCCGGCCAGCAGGTCGCGGCCAGGATTGGCGAGCCATTGCTGGCGCGTCTTGGCGAGGAAGCTCATGGAGATCTGTCTTGGGTGCGGGTTTCCCGAGGGATCGGCGCCCGGGGTAGCCATCCGGCGAGGCCGGATCCGTTGTGCGGCCTGCTGATGCCGCATTCGCCGGCCTGGGGCAAGCCTGGCCGCCGCGAACCATTTTTTGCGTCCCGACTGGCTCCACGTGCGGTTTCATGCTCCGCCTGCGTCAAGCTAGAGGGGCCAGCGAAACAAGCGCCCCGCTTTGGTGGATGGGGAGTGCGATGACGCGACACGTAGCGATGGCCGGGGCCGCCCTGGCGCTGGTGATGACATTCGGCGGCCAAGCCGCCTATTCCGCAGAGATCACCCCGCCCGCCCAGGCCTTCGCCCAGGATCCCGGCAGCGACTACTTCCTGGCCGACTACACCGCCTACGAGGCCTATCTGAAGACCCTGGCCGGCCAGTCGGACCGCATGAAGCTGGTCGACATCGGCAAGTCCGAGGAAGGCCGCACCCAGTGGGTGGCGATCGTCTCCTCGCCCGCTAACCTGGCCAAGCTCGACGAATACAAGGAAGTCGCCCGCAAGCTGGCGCGCGGCGAGGTCACCCGCGAGGAGGCCGAGAAGCTGGCCGCCACCGGCAAGGCCGTGGTCTGGATCGACGCGGGCATGCACGCCACCGAGACGGTGACCTCGCAAGGCCAGATCCAGGTGCTCTACCGGATGCTGACCAAGACCGATCCGGAGACGATGCGCATCCTCGACGACGTCATCGTGCTGTTCGGCCACGACAATCCGGACGGCATGGAGCTGGTGTCCGACTGGTACATGCGCAACGCCGATCCGCAGAAGCGCGAGTTCAACTCGATCCCACGCCTGTACCAGAAGTACGTCGGCCACGATAACAACCGCGACAGCTTCATGTCGCAGATGTCCGAGACCACCAACGTCAACAAGGTGCTGTTCCGCGACTGGTATCCGCAGATCATCTACAACCAGCACCAGCCGGCCCCGAACGGCATGGTGGTGTTCGTGCCGCCGTTCCGCGACCCGTTCAACTACAACTACGACCCGCTGGTCATGACCTCGCTGCAGGAGGTGGGCATGGCCATGCACAGCCGCCTGGTGGCCGAGGACAAGCCGGGTTCGGGCGCCCGCAGCGCCGCCCCCTACTCGACCTGGCACAACGGCATGGAACGCTCCATCGCCTACTTCCACAACGCCGTGGGCCTGCTGACCGAGATCACCGGCGGGCCGACGCCGATGCCGCTGAACCTGGTGCCCGAGGTGCAGCTGCCCAACGGCGATCGCCCCATGCCCGCCCCGCCCCAGACCTGGCACCTGGCCCAGACGGTCGAATACCAGTGGAGCCTGGACCGGGCGGTGATGGACTACGCCTCGCGCAACCGCGAGCGCATGCTGTTCAACATCTGGAAGATGGCCAGCAACTCGATCGCCAAGGGATCGAAGGACAGCTGGACGATCACCCCGACCGAGATCGACGACCTGAAGGAAGCCGGCGCCAAGGTGAAGTTCGAGGGCAAGGTCACCGGCTCGGCCACCTCGGCCGCCGTCGATCCGTCGCTCTACAAGACCATCCTGCAGGCCCCGGAGAAGCGTGATCCGCGCGGCTACATCCTGACCGCCGACCAGGCCGACAAGCCGACCGTGGTGGCGTTCCTGAACGCCCTGATCAAGGCCGGCGTCGACGTCGATGAGGCCTCCAAGCCGTTCACCGTGGCCGGCAAGACCTATCCGGCCGGCTCCTACGTGGTGAAGACCGCCCAGGCCTATCGCCCGCACGTCCTCGACATGTTCGAGCCGCAGGACCACCCGCACGACGCCGAATATCCGGGCGGCCCGCCCAAGGCGCCCTACGACGTCACCGGCTACACCCTGGCCTACCAGATGGGGATCAAGTTCGACCGCGTGCTCGACGGCTTCGACGGGCCGTTCCAGCGCGTGCCCGACCTGATCGCCGTCAAGCCGGGCGCGGTGAAGGGTTCGGGCAAGGCCGGCTGGCTGATCGACCACGCCCCCAACAACGCCTTCACCCTGACCAACCGCCTGCTGAAGGCCGGCGCCCAGGTCTCGTGGCTGAAGGACGGCGCCAAGGCCGGCAAGCAGAGCTTCGCCGCCGGGGCCATCTGGGTCCCCTACTCACCCGCCGCCGCGACCGTGATCACGGCCGGGGTCAAGGAACTGGGCGTCGACGCCTGGGCGACGGGTTCGAAGCCCGGCGGCAAGGCCATCGCCCTGAAGCCGGTGCGCATCGGCCTGGTGGACGTCTATGGCGGCTCGATGCCCTCGGGCTGGAACCGCTGGATGTTCGAGAAGTTCGAGGCCCCCTTCCAGGTCGTCTACCCGCAGCGCCTCGACGCCGGCGATCTGGCCAAGGACTTCGACGTCTTGGTGTTCGCCGACGGCGTGGTGCCGGCCCCGGCCGGCGGCCCGTTCCGCGCCGGCCGCGGCTATCCGCAGCCCAAGCCCGAAGAGATCCCGGCCGAGTACCGTCCATGGCTAGGCACGGTGACCGACGAGACCACCCTACCGCAGCTCAAGGCCTTCGCCGAGCAAGGCGGCACGGTGATCGCCATCGGCGCCTCCACCCGCCTGGCCACCGCCTTCGGCGCGCCGGTGGACGTGGCCACGGCCAAGAGCGAGGGCGGCAAGCTGGTGGGCCTGTCGACCAAGGAGCTCTACATCCCCGGCTCGGTGCTGCGGGCCAAGGTCGACGTCACCCAGCCCCTGGCCTACGGCATCCCGGCCGACGTCGACATCTTCTACGACCGCTCGCCGACCTTCACCCTGAAGTCGGACGCCAAGGGCGTGTCCAAGGTCTCGTGGTTCGACAGCGACAAGCCCCTGCGCAGCGGCTGGGCCGTCGGCCAGGACAAGCTGAAGGACACCACGGCGATCCTCGACGTCGACGTGGGCAAGGGCAAGCTGTTCGTCATGGGCCCGGAAATCACCCAGCGGGCGCAGTCGTACGGGACGTTCAAGTTCCTGTTCAACGGGCTGCTGTACGGGCCGGCGGTGAGCGCCGGGAAGTAGTTCCAACCACCGTAAAACCCCCGCGAAAGCGGGGGCCCAGGTGTTTTATCGTCGAGCGACACGCGCTTCAGAAAAGGCCTGGGTCCCCGCTTTCGCGGGGATTTTACGGAATGAGATATGGAAAAGCCCCGGTCGCAGGACCGGGGCTTTTTCTTATGGGGAAAGACCCCCTCAGTCGCTCCGCGACAGCTCCCCCAAAGGGGGAGCATCTACTTGGCGCGGCGCTTCCAGATCCTCCCCCTCTGGGGGAGGTGGCCCGGAGGGCCGGAGGGGGTCTTCGGCGTCAGCGAATAACCCGCGCCCCAGCGCCCTGCACCAGGGCCTCGACCTCCTTCAGGCGCACCATCGAGGTGTCGCCGGGGGTGGTCATGGCCAGGGCCGCGTGGGCCGCGCCGTAGTCGACGGCGGCTTGCGGGCCGAGGTTCTCCATCAGGGCGTAGGCCAGGCCCGAGGCGAAGCCGTCGCCGCCGCCGATGCGGTCGTAGATGGCCAGGCCGTCGCGCATCGGGGCCTCGTAGAAGGCCCCATCGACCCACAGGATGGCGCCGAAGTCGTTGACGCTGGCCGAGCGCACGGCCCTCAGGGTGGTGGCCAGCACCTTCAGGTTCGGGAAGGCCTTCACCGCCTGCGGGGCCAGGGTCTTGAAGTTGGCCGGGTCGGTGGGGGCCAGACCCTTCACCAGACCGTCGATCTCCATGCCCAGGCAGACCACGAAGTCATGATCGTTGCCGATCATCACGTCGGTCATGGCGGCGATCTTGCGGTTCAAGGCCTGAGCGGCGTCGAGGCCGCCACGGTCCTTCCACAGCGAGGCGCGGTAGTTCTGGTCGAACGAGACGATGACGCCGTGCTTCTTGGCGACCTCCAGGGCCTCCAGCACCACCTCGCCGGTGTTGGACGCCAGGGCCGTGAACACGCCGCCGGTGTGGAACCAGCGCACGCCTTCCTCGCCGAACAGCCGCTCCCAGTCGATCTCGCCGGGACGCAGTTGCGAAGCGGCCGAGTTGGCGCGGTCGGAAACGCCCAGGGCCGGACGCACGCCGAAGCCGCGCTCGGTGAAGTTCAGCCCGACCCGGGTGTTGCGGCCCAGGCCGTCGAACGGCCGCCAGACGACGTGGGACATGTCCACGCCGCCCTGGCCGATCAGGTCCTGGACCAGCCAGCCCAGATCGCTGTCCGGCAGGGCCGTAGCGACGGTCGAGCGCTTGCCCCAGCACTTGCTCATGCCGCGGGCGAAGTTGTACTCGCCGCCGCCTTCCCAGACCTGGAACTGGCGGGCGTTGCGCACCCGCCCGTCGCCGGGATCGAGCCTCAGCATCACCTCGCCGAGGGCCGCGCAGTCCCAGCGGGTCTCCGACGCCGGGCGAAGCTTAAGGATCGGATCGCTCATCAGGCCTTGCCGCGCACCTTGGCGATCAGGTCGACCGTCTCGCGCACCTTCTTGGAGATGCCCGCGTAGTCCTTGGCGTCGAGAGCTTCCTGGGTGATCAGCTTGGAGCCCATGCCGGCGGCGACGATGCCCGCGCCGAACCACTTCTTGATCGAGGCCTCGTCCGGATCGACGCCGCCCGTCGGCATGATCTTGGTCCAGGGCATCGGGCCCATCACGGCCTTGATGAAGTCCGGGCCGCCGACCGACGAGCCGGGGAACACCTTGACGATCTCGCAGCCCAGCTCCTGGGCGTAGGAGATCTCGGTCGCCGAGCCGCAGCCGGGGCTGTAGGGGATCATGCGACGGTTGCAGAGCTTGGCGACGTCGGCGTTGACGATCGGGCTGACCATGAACTTAGCGCCGTTGGCGATGTAGAGGCCGGCGGTCGGCGCATCGACGATCGAGCCGACGCCCATGATCACGCGCGGATCGGCCGAGGCGAAGTGCTTGGTGACTTCGTAGAAGACGTTGGCGGCGAAGTCGCCGCGGTTGGTGAACTCGATGCAGGGCGCGCCGCCGTCGGCGCAGGCCTGGATGACGTTCTTACAGATCTCGACGTCCGGGTGGTAGAACACCGGCACCACGCCCTGGCTCTCAAGGGCCTGCAGCACCGCCATACGGTTCTTCAGCATTCGCGTACTCCTCCCGGAAGGGATGGTCTTGCGCGATGCGCCGCTGAGCGCCCCGCGCGTGGAAGATCTGTTCGGCGATCCCTTAGCCCGCGCGCGCGGCTTGCGCCACAGGCCGAGGCTGCCGCCACGTCAATTTCAGCCGCCCTGCCCTCTTGGGTGGGGCGAGGCAAAATGAAGGGCGCCGAGCCGAAGCTCGACGCCCTGGAAAAGTTTGCGCAGGAGCGAACTCAAAGAGCCGCAGGACGCCCGGTCGCGCGAGGCGGACCAAAACGTCATGACACCGGTATCAAGTTGAGCTCGGCTCGCGTTGTCACCGGTGTCATGAACAGATAAGCGCAGTTTCGGCATTTGAGCAAGCCTGTAGAAAACGCAGTTTCGCGCTTCGTGGAATTTTTGACGGGCGCGCCGATTTGGTGATCGGCGCGCCCCTTTTCCGGTCAGCCGGTGTTGCGCAGGCCGGCGGCGATGCCGGCCACGGTCAGCTGGATGGCCAGGCGCACGTCCTCGGCCTGCTCGCCGCCGCGACGGCGGGCCAGCAGCTCCAGCTGCAGGTGGTTCAACGGGTCGACCGAGTGGCCGGCCAGGGTCACCGACTCGGCCAGCTCCGGCTGGTTGTCGAGCAGGCTGGAACCGCCGCGGATGGCCAGGGCGATGGTCTGGGCCGCGTCGTGCTCGCGCTTGATAGCGTCGAAGATCCGCTGGGCGTTGTCCTGGTCGGGCGACAGGGCGACGTAGCGGGCGGCGATGCCCATGTGGCTCTGGGCGAGCGCCAGCTCCATGTTCGACAGCAGCGAGGCGAAGAAGTCGAAGCCGCCGGCCAGGTCCTGCAGCTGGCCGGTCGACAGGCCCGCGCGCTCGACGCCCGAGGCGAAGCCGTACCAGCCCGGCAGCATGAAGCGGGCCTGCGACCAGCTGAACACCCAGGGGATGGCCCGCAGATCTTCGATCTTGCGGCTGGCCGTACGCGAGGCGGGACGGCTGCCGATGTTGAGGCCGACGATCTCGCCGATCGGGGTCGCCGACCAGAAGAAGTCCTCGAAGGCCGGGTCGTCATAGACGAGCGCGCGATAGCCCTCGAACGAGGCCTGGGCCAGGGCGGTCATCGCGCCCTCGACCTTGGGATCGGGACGGTGGGCCGGGCGCTGGCTGGACTGCACCACCGCGGCGGCCAGGCCGTCGAGGTTGCGGCGGGCCGTCGGCTGGTCGCCGAAGCGGCGGGCGATCATCTCGCCCTGCTCGGTCATGCGGATGCGGCCCTGGACGGTGCCGGCCGGCTGGGCCAGCACCGCCTCGGCGGCCGGTCCCCCGCCCCGCCCGACGCTGCCGCCGCGGCCGTGGAACAGCTGGATGCCGACGCCCATGCGGTCGGCCTCGAACGCCAGGGCCGAGGCCCCGCGCGCGACGCCTCGACGGGAAGCGACATAGCCGCCGTCCTTGTTGCTGTCGGAGTAGCCGAGCATGATCTCCTGCACCGGCCGGTCGCCCAGGATGGTGCGGCTGATCGGCAGCTCCAGCCACTGACGCAGCACGCGCGGACCGTTCTCCAGGTCCTCGATGGTCTCGAACAGCGGGGCGATCTTCAGCGACGAGCGCGGCGCCGCGCCGCCCCAGACCAGGCCGACCTGCTTGAGCAAAACGAGCGGCTCGAGGATGTCCGACAGGGTGGCCGACTTGGAGATGATGTAGGCGCCGATGCAGGCGTGGCCGTAGTCGCGCACGGCCTGGGCCGCGGCTTCCATGGTCGCCAGTTCCTTGGCCGTCTCCTCGCTATAGGCGGTGAACGGCGAGACCAGCGGCCGCTGGTGCGACAGCTCCTCGATCAGCAGGGCCGAGCGGGCTTCCTCGTCGAGATCCAGATAGCGCACGCCGGTGCCGGCGCGGCGGTAGAGCTCGTCGATCGTGCGCTCGTGGACGTCGGCGTTCTGGCGCAGGTCCAGGCTCATCAGGTGGAAGCCGCAGGCCTTGGCGACGGCCACCAGGGTGCGCAGGGACGAACCGACCAGGCGCTCGCCGCCGCTGGCTTCCAGGGAGTCGATGATGATCTGCAGGTCGGCGACGAAGGCGTCAGGATGGTCGTAGGGCGCCACATCGGTGCGGCTGGTGGCGTAGGCCACCCACTGGTTGGTCAGCTTCTGCGACACGGCCGTGAGGCGGTCGAAGATCAGCTCCAGGGCCAGGCGGTAGGGCTCGTCCAGGCGATGCACCGACGGGTCCTTGGCCTGGGAGGCCAGGTTCAGCAGTTCCTGCGAGACGGGCGTGTAGGCGGTCGAGACGGCGAGGTTCGACCACAGCTTGCGCACCTCGCCGGCGTACCAGTCGAGGATCACCCGCGACTGCGACGACAAGGCCAGCTTCAGGGTCTCGCCGTTGACGCCGGGGTGGCCGTCGCGGTCGCCGCCGAGCCACGAGCCCATCTTCAGCAGCGGCGCGATGTGGCCGTGGCTGCCGATCTTGCCCGACCATTCCTCGTAGAGATCCACCATCGCCGGCAGGATCGAGGTGCGGACGATCGACAGGGCGTTGCGGATCTCGTCCTTCACGGTGATCCGCTCGGGCCGGTAGAGGCGCGTGCGCCACATCAGGGCGATCTCGCGGAACAGGCGCTCGCGGATGTCGGCTTCCAGGTCGGCCGGCAGGTGATGGCGGCGCAGGGTCATCAGGCGCGAGATCTCGGTCTCGCGGTCGACCATGCTGCGGCGGCGCACTTCGGTCGGGTGGGCGGTCAGCACCGGCACCACGTTCATGGCGGCGAACACCTTGGCCAGCTCGGCGTCGGTCTTGCCCTCGGCCTTCAGCGCCGCGACGGCGTCGACCAGGGTGCGGGCGCGCTCGTCGCCCGGCTGGGCGTCGGCCTCGGCGTGGCGGCGGCGGCCGGCGACGTCCTCGCCGATATTGGCCAGCAGCGAGTGGCTGGCGAAGGCGCGGGCCAGGAAGATGGCCTGGTCGTTGGACAGGTCGGCGAACAGGTGGTCGAGGCCGGGCGCCTCGCCGTCGGCGGTCTCGTGCGAGGCGGCCTTGCGGGCCTTGGTCACCAGCTCGCCGGCCTCGTCGCCTTCCAGATAGGCGATGGCCTCGATCAGGAGATCGCCCAGCAGATTGGCGTTCCGCCGGACATCACGGCTGGTGGGTCGGTCTGAGCCGAGGGAGAGGGCCGAGTCGCGCATGCGCATGCTCCATCACCGCCGCGAGGAGGAGCGGCGGATCGTCAGGACTGTAAGAACTGATCTAACGGTTCTCGCGTCCAACCCGGCCCGGACGAACGCTGTGCGGGCTCTAGCGCCCTTCGTCGCTCGGGGGAAGTCGGACGGCGATATGGTTGCGCTACCATCGTTCATTGGCGCGCATTTTGTGCGTGAGACGGTGCAGTTTGGTCCCCACCTGTCCCGGAACGGAAAATCCCCGCGAAGTCGCCTTCGCGGGGATCAAACGCTCGGTCGTCCCGAAGGCCGTGGAGCTTAGCGCGCCAGCCAGCCGCCATCGACCGGCAGAGTGACGCCCTGGATGTAGTCGGCGGCCGACGAGGCCAGGAACACAGCCGCGCCGCCCAGGTCTTCCGGACGACCCCAGCGGCCGGCCGGGATGCGGGCCAGGATCGAAGCGTTGCGGTCGGCGTCGGCGCGCAGGGCCTCGGTGTTGTTGGTGTCGAAATAGCCCGGCGCGATGGCGTTGACGTTGATGCCCTTAGTCGCCCACTCGTTGGCCAGGATCTTGGTCAGGCCGGCCAGGCCCGACTTGGCGGCCGTGTACGACGGCACGCGGATGCCGCCCTGGAACGACAGCAGGCTGGCGATGTTGATCACCTTGGCGCCGGTCCCTTGAGCGAGCGCCTGCTTGGCGAAGGCTTGGGTGAGGAAGAAGACGACCTTCAGGTTGGTGTCGATCACCGCGTCCCAGTCGGCTTCGGAGAATTCGATCGAGTCGGCGCGGCGGATGATGCCGGCGTTGTTGACCAGGATGTCGACCTTGCCGAGGGCGGCGACGGTCTCGTCGACCACGCGCTGGACGGGCTCGATGGTCGAGAAGTCGGCCTTGATCGACACGAACTTGCGGCCCAGGGCCTCGACGGCGGCCTTGGTCTCGGTCGGTTCGCTGCGGCCCGCGGCGGCGATGTCGGCGCCGGCCTGAGCGAGCGCGATGGCGATCCCCTGCCCGATGCCGGTGTTGGCGCCGGTGACGAGCGCGACCTTGCCTTCGAGGCTGAACGGATTGGCCATTTTATCTGCTTCCTGATCCCAATTTGTCGTCATCCCGGACGGCCGAAAGGCCGATCCGGGACCCAGGGGCCGGCGCATTGCGGCTGCCCCTGGGTCCCGGCTCTACGCTGCGCTTCGGCCGGGATGACGGCCGAAGGAACGCGGGAGGCGTGTTACGCCTACTTCAGCTGGCAGATGTCCAGCACGTTCATGTCGGTGTAGTCGAGGTTCTCGCCGCCCATCGCCCAGATGAAGGTGTAGTTGGCGGTGCCCGAACCCATGTGGATCGACCACGGCGGGCTCATGACGGCCTCTTCGTTGGCGATCACGATGTGACGCATCTCGTCCGGCTCGCCCATGTAGTGGAACACGCGGTCGTTCTCGCCGAGGCCGAAGTAGAAATAGGCTTCCGAGCGGCGGTCGTGCAGGTGGGGCGGCATGGTGTTCCAGACGCTGCCCGGCTTCAGCACGGTCATGCCCAGCAGCAGCTGGGCCGACTTGCAGGTGGTCGGCACGATGTACTGGTAGATGGTGCGCTCGTTGGAGGTCTCCAGCGCGCCGCGCTCCAGCGGGATGGCGTCGGCGAAGGCCAGCTTCTTGGTTTCGAACGCGGCGTGGGCCGGCAGGCTGACCAGGTAGAAGCGAGCGGCTTCGCCGCCCGTGCCTTCGAAGGTCACTTCCTTGGCGCCCATGGTGACGTACAGGCCGTCACGCGGAACGATGTCGTAGGCGACGCCGTCGACGGTGATCTTGCCGGTGGTCTCACCGACGTTGATCACGCCCAGCTCGCGGCGCTCCAGGAACGGGTGGCCGGCGGCCGAGGCCGGTTCGGTCTGGTCGGGCAGCTTCACGGCGCCCACGGCGACCACGCCGCCGACGACGAAGCGTTCGGCGTGGTTGTAGTTGAGGACGACTTCGCCTTCGACGAAGAGGTCCTGCATCAGGTAGCGATCGCGCAGGTCGTCGTTGCTGACCGCGAACATCATGTCCGGATGGGTGGCGTGGTAGGTCTTGGCGAACATCGAGTTTACTCCGGAAGTGGTGTTCTTATTCGGCGGCGAGCGCCGGGGCCGGTAGCGGCCGCGGCTGATCGAGCTTGTAGGCCTTCTTAGGCAGATTGTACGTCAGGTCTACGATGAGCTCCTGAGCTTCCACCAAATCCATGCGGTGCTCGCTCACCATGCGCGCCAGGAAGGCGCTGTCGACGCGTCGGGCGACATCGTGGCGGGCGGGGATCGACAGGAAGGCGCGGGTGTCGTCGTTGAAGCCGACGGTGTTGTAGAAGCCGGCGGTCTCGGTGACCTGCTCGCGGAAGCGCATCATGCCTTCCGGGCTGTCGTGGAACCACCAGGAGGGACCCAGCTTCAGCACCGGATAGTGGCCGGCCAGCGGGGCCAGCTCGCGGCTGTAGGTCGTCTCGTCCAGAGTGAACAGGATGATCGACAGGCGCGGGTCGGCGCCCAGTCGGCCCAGGAGCGGCTTCAGCGCATCCACGTACTCGGTGCGCATCGGGATGTCGGCGCCCTTGTCGCGACCGTGCGATTCCAGAAGACCGACATTGTGGTTGCGGTGCGAGCCAGGGTGGATCTGCATCACCAGGCCGTCCTCGAGGCTCATCTTGGCCATCTCGGTCAGCATCTGGGCGCGGAACAGCTCGGCCTTGGCGGGCGTCACATCGCCCTTCACCAGGCTCTGGAACAGGGCCTCGGTCTCAGCCTCGGAAAGATCGGCCGTAGCGGCGGTCGGGTGGCCGTGGTCGGACGAGGTGGCGCCGGCCTCGATGAAGGCCGCCCGGCGGATGCGGTGGGCTTCGAGATAGCCCTTCCAGCTGTAGACGTCCTGGCCCGAGATCTCGGCGAAGCGTTCGAAGGCGCGCGGGCTGCGCTCGTCCTCGAAGTCGATGACCGCGTCGGGGCGATAGGCGGTGATGACGTGGCCGCCCCACCCGCTCTCGCGGATCGCCTTGTGGTGCTTCAGCGGATCGTGCGGGCCCTCGGTGGTGGCCAGGGTCTCGATGTTGAAGCGGTCGAACAGGGCGCGCGGGCGGAAGGCGTCGGTCGCCAGCGCCTCGTTGATGCCGTCGAAATAGGCGTCGGCGTTGTCCTCGCCGAGGAACTCGGTAAAGCCGAACACCTTGGAAAACACGTGGTTCAGCCAGATCCACGACGGCGTGCCGCGGAAGAGGTGGAAGTTCTTGGCGAACACCTTCCAGGCCGCGCGCGGATCGGTGGCCGGCACGCCGGACTTGCGGGGCACCTTCAGGTCGTCCAGCGCCACGCCCTGGCTGTAGAGCATGCGGAAGACGTAGTGGTCGGGCGCCAGCAGCAGGTCGGTCGCGTCGCGGAACGGCTCGTTGGTGGCGAACCAGGCCGGGTCGGTGTGGCCGTGCGGGCTGATGATCGGCAGGGCCGCGACGGTGGAATAGAGCTCGCGGGCGATGCCGCGCACGGTCGGATCGGCCGGGAACAGACGATCGTCGTGCAAGATCAGGGGGCGGGCCATGGCGTGTCTCCTCGTCCCTTCGCCGAAGGCCGCTGACGGGCCGTTTCGCGGCGCTTGGTAACCGGTGTCAGAGTTTGGTGCAAGGTGCAGGGCGCGGCGCGCACCCTACACAGGTTTGGGGGCAGCGGAAGACTCGCGCACCACCAGATAGGGGATCGTGGTCGCCGGATCGCCCGGCTCCTTGCCCTCGCGGGCGATCAGCTTCTCGGCGGCCATGCGGCCGACCTGGCGCGTCGGGATGTGGACGGTGGTCAGCGGCGGCCAGACGGCCTGCGCGATCTGGAAGTCGTCGAAGCCGACCACGGTCAGGTCCTCTGGCACGGTCAAGCCGGCGCGGCGGGCGGCCTGCAGCACGCCGGCGGCCATTTCGTCGTTGCCGGCGAAGATGGCGGTCGGACGCGGGGTCTTGGCCAGCAGCGCCTCGCCGGCGGCAAGACCCGATTCGAAGGTGTAGGCGCCCTGCACCACATAGTCCGGGTCGAGCTTCAGCCCCGCCGCCGCCAGGGCGTCCTCGAAGCCCCCTCGCCGCTCGTGCGACGAGCGGAAGCTGGGCAGGCCGGTGATGAAGCCGATGCGCTCGTGGCCAAGACCCACCAGGTGCTCGCCCATGGCCTGGGCGCCCAGCCGGTCGTGGCCGACGATCATGTGCTCTTCCTCGTCCAGCGGAACCGAGGCGATGCGGATGTATTCGCAGCCGATGTCGCGCAGCAGGTCGGCGACGCGCTCGTCTTCGGAAACCGACGGCGGCAGGATCACCCCGAACAGCTTCTGCCGCTCGATGAACATCCGCACGTCCTGCAGGAAGGTCGGGCTGGAGCGATCGCAGGGGTGGACCACCAGCTCGAAGCCCGAGCCGCGCATGCCGTCCAGCAAGCCCAGCTGCATGTTCACGACGTACTGCGGATTGGGGTTGTCGTAGATCATGCCGATCAGGAACGAGCGGCGGAACGCCAGGCCCCGGGCCTGGGGATCGGGGGCGTAGCCCCATTCGGCGATCACCGCCTCGATCCGCTGGCGGGTTTCCTCGCGGACGAACGGCGACTGGTTGATGACCCGCGAGACGGTCTTCTTGGAGACCCCGGCCAGGCGAGCGATGTCGTTGATGGTGGCGCGGCGACGACCGCTTTCCAGCGCGGCGTTCACATCCGTGTCGTCGGCGGACTTGTTTGGCGTCTTAGACGAGGTCACGGCGTTTCCATGCAGTGGTTTTCGTTTTTTGTCATACTCCAGCGTCTGGAGCGTCGCTAATCAAGCGGCAAAAAGCACGCTGGCGAAGCTCTTGACACCGGTTTCCACTCCCTTAGGACCGGATGGCAGCACAAAAAGTCGCAAAGACAAAGACCCAGATGAGCGAAACAGCCTCCCTCCCCGGCGAATCGATCCACGGCGTCGACCCGCGTGACCACGTCGCCACCGCCCTGCGCCCCCTTGGCGTCGGCGAAACCGTCGATCTGCACGGCCAGTCGATCCTGGTGCGGAGCGACATCCCCAAGGGCCACAAGATCGCCGTCCGCCCAGTCGCGAAGGGCGAGGACGTGCTGAAGTACGGCTGGCCGATCGGCCGGGCGACCGCCGACATCGCCGTCGGCGACCACGTGCACGTCCACAATGTCGAGACCCGCCTGGAGGGCGTCGAGGGCTACGCCTATGCGCCGGCCCCGACCGACAACACCGAAGTGGTCGGCGAGCGTAGCTTCCTGGGCTACCGCCGCGCCAATGGCCGGGTCGGCACCCGCAACGAGATCTGGGTGCTGTGCACCGTCGGCTGCGTGGCCAACACCGCCCGCCGCATCGCCGAGAAGGCCAACGCCCGCTTCGCCGGCCGCGTCGACGGGGTGTTCGCCTTCCCCCACCCGTTCGGCTGCTCGCAGCTGGGCGATGATCTTTCCCACACCCGCCAGCTGATCGCGGGCCTGGCCGCCCACCCCAACGCCGGCGGCGTGCTGATCCTGGGCCTGGGCTGCGAGAACAACCAGCTCAAAGCCCTGCTCGACAGCGCCCCGGACCTTGATCCCGCGCGCCTGCGCTCGTTCACCACCCAGTTCGTCGAGGACGAGTACGAACAGGGCCTGGAAGCCATCGAGGAACTGGTCGCCATCGCCGAGCAGGACCGCCGCGAGCCGGCGCCGATCTCCGAACTGGTGGTGGGCCTGAAGTGCGGCGGCTCGGACGGCTTTTCGGGCGTCACCGCCAACCCTCTGGTCGGCCGCATCGCCGACAAGGTGGCGGCCGCCGGCGGCACGCCGGTGCTGACCGAGATCCCCGAGGTGTTCGGGGCCGAGAACGTGCTGCTGCAACGGGCTGCAAGTCGCGAGATCTTCGACGAGGCCGTCGCGGTGATCGACGACTTCAAGCGCTACTTCATCGACAACAACCAGCCCATCTACGAGAACCCCTCGCCCGGCAACATCGCCGGCGGCATCACCACGCTTGAGGAGAAGTCCCTGGGCGCGGTGCAGAAGGGCGGCCGCGCGCCGCTGGTCGAGGTGCTGCGCTACGGCGAACGCGTGGGCCCGCACGGGCTGACGCTGCTGGAAGCCCCGGGCAACGACGCGGTATCGTCCACCGCCCTGACGGCGGCCGGCGCCACGGTGATCCTGTTCACTACCGGCCGCGGCACGCCGCTGGGCTTCCCCGCCCCCACGCTGAAGATCGCCTCCAACAGCGCCCTGGCGATCCGCAAGCCGTCATGGATCGACTTCGACGCCGGGGTGGTGCTCGACGGCCAGACCATGGATCAGGCCGCCGACTCCCTGCTCGACCTGGTGGTCGCCACCGCCTCGGGCCAGGAGACCAAGGCCGAGCGCAACGGCGAACGCGAGATCGCCATCTGGAAGTCGGGCGTGACGCTCTAGGGCGGATCGACGTTCAAGAACGCGAGCTATTTTTCACCGAGCATCCCCGCGAAGGCGGGGACCCAAGCCGAGTCTGCGGATAGCCCACGGCCGCGCCCCATCCTGAGCGCCAGCTTGGGTCCCCGCCTTCGCGGGGAATGACGGAATTGGGGCCAGCAGTTTAGCGACGATCCGTTCTAGGCGCCGCCCCTCGCCGCCAGCCCTCGCAGGGCCAGGCGCGCCGCCTCGCGCAGTTCGTCCTGGCCCGCCCCGCCGCGCGCGGCCACCTTCAGGCCCGAGCGCAGGGTCAACAGCATGCGGGCCGCCGCCTCGGCGTCGAGTCCGGCGTCGAACGCGCCCGTGGCGATCCCGCCCTGCACCCGGGTGGCGAAGGCGGCGACGACGGCGCGGGCGGCCTCGTCATTGAGGGCGTTGACCTCCGGATCCGAGCGGCTGAACTCGACGATCGAACCGACGCCCAGGCAGCCGCTTTCCAGCTCTTCGGACGAGCCGAGCCCAACCAGCAGCGCGGCCTCGACAGCGTCGGCCGCCTGGTCGTGGGACGCGAGCGCCTGGACCATCTGGGCCAACGAACCGGCCGCGTAGCGGCGCAGGGCCTCCAGGAACAGACGGCGCTTGTCGCCGAACGCCCCGTAGAGGCTCTGGCGGCCGATGCCCATGCCCTCGATCAGGTCGCTGGTCGAGGCGGCCTCGTAGCCGTGGCGCGCGAACACCTTGATCGCGCTGGCGATCGCTTCGTCCCGGTCGAATTCAGAAGGCCTGGCCATGATCGCATCCTAGCGACCTTGATCGATCAGTCCAGAATTATTCTTGACTGATCGATCCCGAATGCACAGTTGTTATGGACCAATCAGTCCATAACGGAACATCGCCATGACTTCCCCCTCCTCCTCCCCTGCCCCCGCACTGGTTTTCGGCGGCTCGCGCGGCATGGGCGCCGCCATCGTCCGACGCCTCGCCGCCGAAGGACGCCCGGTCGCCTTCACCTACGCCAGCTCGCCGGGCAGCGCCGCGGCCCTGGCCGCCTCCATCGAGGAGACCGGCGGAACGGCGCTGCCCCTCCAGGCCGACAGCGCCGACGCCGAAGCGGTGCGCGCCGCGGTCGAGGCCGCCGTCGCGCGGTTCGGAAAGCTGGGGGTGCTGGTCGTCAACGCCGGCGTGCTGATCCCCGGCGCGATCGACCAATACGCCTTCGACGACTTCGACCGCATGCTGGCGGTCAATGTGCGCGGGGTGTTCGCGGCCATCCGCCACGCCGCCCCGCACCTGCTGGACGGCGGCCGCATCGTCACGATCGGCAGCAACACGGCCGAGCGGATCGGCGCGCCCGGATCGAGCGTCTACGCCATGACCAAGGCGGCCGTGGCCCAGCTGGTGCGCGGCGCCGCGCTCGACTTCGCCCCGCGCGGGATCACCGTCAACAACGTCCAGCCGGGTCCGGTCGAGACCGACATGACCGCCGGCCTGATGGACTACATCACGCCCCGCCTGCCGCTGGGCCGCATCGGCAAGCCCGAGGAGATCGCCGACCTGGTCGCCTGGCTGGCCGGTCCGACCGCCGGCTACATGACCGGCGCCAGCCTGACCATCGACGGCGGCTGGACGGCCTGAGGCGGCGCTTAGGATTGATCGACATTCAAGCTCGGTGCGTGGTCCTCGTCCTTCGACAAGCTCAGGATGAGGACCATTTACAGGCTCGGGCAGTAGAAAAACCTCATCCTGAGCCTGTCGAAGGACGAGGTTTTCGTCTCAAACGCCGAATGCCGATTGACCCTAGTCCGGGACCGAGAAGTTGACCGGGATGAGGATCGGCTCGTCGACTGGGACGCCGTCGATCGTCTCTGGGCTGAAGCGGAACAGCCGGCTCATTTTCAGCGCCGCTTCGCCGAAGCCGTATTCCAGCGGCGATTCCGACAGCAGCGTGCAGTCCTCCACCCGGCCCTTGACGATCCGGGCGCAGCTGAGCTCGGCCTTGCCGCCGACCTCCATGCGCTGGGCGCGGTCAGGGTAGTAGCGGGCGGCGGAGTCGGCATCCATGCCGGCGCGGATCAGGGGCCGGTAGTCGACGACTCCCGGCCCCGGCCTGGGCAGGTCGGGCTCCGCAGCGACGATCGAGGGCTTGCCGAACTTGCCGACCGGCACGTCCAGCAGCACGGTCGCGCCGATCGTCGAGCGGCCCTCGTCGGTCCAGAGCGGGGACGCGACCTTGGCGAGCCGCGCCCGCGCGTCGATCTCGGCCCCGGCGTCGCCGGCCGGCGTCAAGCTCAGGATCTCGCAGCCTTCCAGCTTTCCGCTCAGGCCGACCCGGCAGCGGGCCCGCGCCTCGCCCGGGACCGGCGGCTTTCCGTCCGGCTTCGGCGTCGGCGCCGCGTACGGCATGCTCATCCAGTAAGGCCGGCCCTCCGGGTTTCCGAAATCGATCACGACCGCCTGGGGCGTGAGCACCGGGGCGGCAGGAGCCTTCTTGCGGGCGCCCGACGCGGCGGAGGTCGTCGGCGGCTCGAGCCGGAAAGCCGAAGCCAACCCCAGGGCGGCCTCGCCGAAACCCTCGCCCTTCACCGTCTCGGCGATCACGCGGCAGTCCTGGAGCCGGCCTTCGTCGTTGGCCATGCAGCTGAGCCGGACCAGCCCCTTCACCCCGCGCTGCCGGGCCGAAGGCGGATAGGCCGCCAGGACGTCGGCCTGGCTGGGCGCGGCGCGCCACGCCAGGGTGGGCTGATAGGGCGCGCCCTCGAACGGACGGCAGCGGTAGTCGCAGGAGAAAAACACCTTCACGACGGTGGTCATGGGAACCGGAACGCCGTTCCTGCGCCCCGGCTGGAAGCGATAGAGGGGCGCCACGCTCAGCGCGGCGGGGCCCAGGTCCTGCGCCACGCTGCGTTGCGACAACACCCCGCAGTCCTTGGCGCGCCCCTCCAGCGTCACCGTGCACAGCAAGTCGACACTGCCTTCGAGGCCACTGAAGCGCGCCGCCGCCGGCCAGGCGGCGTGCAGCGCGTCCTGAGAGGGCTGCTCCACCTCCAGCGGGGCGACGTATTCGACCCCGCCCGCATGGAACACCCGCGCCTTGGGCGCGATGAACTGCACGGCGATGGTGCGCGAGCCGGTCACGGCCCGGGTTCTCGGCGCGACCTCGTAGCGCTTGACCATGGTCAGCGCCGCCGCGCCAAAGCCCTCGCCCACGGGCGTCTCCGACGTCAGGGCGCAGCCCCAGACGCGTCTCTCGGCCGCCTGGCAGGTCACGATCGCGACGCCGTTCAGACCCTTGGCCTTGGCGTCGGCCGGATAGACGCCCTGCACCTCGTCATAGCGATAGGCGAAGACCGGATCGCCGGTTCCCTCCTGCGCGGCCGCGCCGCCGCCCATCCCCGCCCAAGCCAAGCCGATCCAGGCCAGCGCTGCAAAGGCGCCGGCTTTCCCGGTCGTACGATAGGTCATGATCCACCCCGAAACTCGCCTCAACCTATGGACGGCGGTGACGATTGCCAAGCCACCGGTCGGCGAGTTCGGGAAGCGAAGGAACGGGCGGCGCGGCGCGCCGCCCTCCCCGCGTCAGTGCGCGGCGTCCTTGGCCTTTTCACCGGCCTTTTCCGCCTGATCGCCGGCCTTCTCGGCGGTCTCGCCCGCGGCTGCCGCCGCATCGCCGGCCGCCTTGGCCGTGCTGGTGTCGCCGGCGGCCGCGGCCTGGGCGCTGGCGTCGGCGGCGGTGTCGGCGGCGCTCGAAGCCTGGGCCGCGGCGTCGGCCGCCTTCTGGCTCTCGACCGAGGCCTCGGCGGCCTTTTCGGTCTTGTTCTCGCAGGCGGTGACGCTCAGGGCGACGGCGGCCAGGCCGATGAGCAGGGTATGACGCATGTGAACTCTCCCAAACGAGCTTCGCCGGTCTGTCGCCGGCTTGGCTCAACCCGCATGCGGCGGCGTTCGTTCCGCCGCCCTCCGCTCAGGCCTTCGGGCATGAAAAAGCCCGGCGGCGTCCTTTCGAACGCCGCCGGGCCGGTCTCTTCAGCGAAAGCGCGTCCTTAGAAGCGCTTGGTCACCTGCACCCCGTAGGTGCGCGGCTCGTTGACGAAGGCGGTCAGGTTGTTGAAGTCGATCGCGCCGATGACATTGGCTTCGTCGGTCAGGTTGCGGACGTAGACCGCCGCTTCCAGGCCCTGGGCCGGGTTGCGCCAGCCGGCGCGGGCGCCGCCTTCGAAGTTGGTGTCCTGCATGAACTCGACCGATTCATAGAGGAACAGGTTGAAGTCCTTCTGCATGACCCAGTCGGTCGAGGCGAAGAGCTCGGTGCCGTTGCTCAGGCCATGCACGTAGTTCAGCGTGATGTTGGCCGTGTACTTCGGGGCCTGCGGGAACGGGTTGCCGTCGATGTTGGCGCGACGGGTCGTGCCCACCGTGACGATCGGATCGGTGACCGTGCAGTTGGCGCCGCAGAAGGCGACCAGCAGGTCCTTGTCCTTGATCTCGGTGTGATTGTAGGCGAACCCGCCCGACAGGCTGAAGCCCGCGCCCAGATAGACGTCGCCGTCCAGTTCCAGGCCGTAGCCCTCGCCCTTGTCGGCGTTGATCAGCTGGTTGAAGTTGCCTTCGCCGCCGATGGCCGTGAACTGCGGGTCGGTGACTTCGTAGTAGTAGACCGTGGCGTTCAGGCGAGCCTTGCCCTGCCACAGGCGCGACTTCAGGCCGGCCTCGTAGGACATCACCGTCTCGGAATTGGCCGCCGTGATCAGGTCGGACGAAGTGATCCGGCCCTGCAGCGACGGACCGCGATAGCCCTTGGCCACGCGGGCGAAGGCGTTCAGGTCGCTGTTGATTTCATACAGCGCGCTGAGGTCCCAGCTGACCTGCTCGTCGCCGACCGAACGGCGCACGTTCGACAGCGGCAGGGCCGTGCTGGTGCTGCCGGCCGGGATGATCCGGTCGCCGTGGAAGTCGCGGCTGTCTTCGGTGTAGCGCAGGCCGCCGGTGATCTTCAGGGCGTCGGTGACCTTGTAGTTGGCCTGGCCGAACACCGACCAGGATTCCGAGCGCTGGATGATGTCGCCGATGACGATCGGGTTCAGGCCGCCGACGCCGTTGAAGGTGCCCGAGACGAGGTTGAAGCGCTCGTCCCAGAAGAAGGCGCCGACCTGCCAGCCCAGGCGGCCGTCGCCGTTCGAGGCCAGGCGCACTTCGATGGTCTTCTGGTCCAGGTCGCTCGACAGGGTGCCGGTCTCGGAGTTGAACGGCGTCTTGTAGGGCGCGGTGGAGGCGGCCGAGGCGACGCCGCCGTCGATGTCGCCGTCGCCGGCCGAACGGCCCTGATAGGCGCTGACCACGCCGGTCAGGGTGACCGGCCCGAAGTCGTAGGCCGCCTGCAGGCTCTGCGAGGTGGTGTGCTGCTTCTGCGGGTTGTTGCGGCCGCCGTCGTAATAGACCGTGTCGCGGTCGAAATTGCCGTTCAGCTCGTTGGAGCCCTTGGTCAGCACGTTGGCGCGGTTCAGCGTGCCGGTGCCGGTGTAGTTGCGCGACTGCAGGGTCAGCAGGGTCGACAGGCGGTCGGTCGGCTTCCAGGCCACGTGCACGCGGGCGGCGGTGTCGTCGAAGCGGCCCAGGTCGTCGCCGTCGCCGGCGAACGAGGGATTGTAGGCGTTGTTGACCCAGTCGTCGCGATGGTTCCACAGGCCGGCGATGCGCACCGACAGCGTGTCATTGACGGGGATGGTCACGCCGGTCTCGGCGCGCACCGCGCCCAGGTTGCCGTAGGCGATCGAGCCGAAGCCGCCGAACTCGCCGCCCGGCTTGACGGTGTCGATCTTGACCACGCCGGCCGGGGTGTTGCGGCCGAACAGCGTGCCCTGCGGGCCGCGCAGCACTTCCAGCTGATCGACGTCGAACAGCGGGAAGCCCTTCAGGTAGACGTTCTCGAGCACCACGTCGTCGAGCACGACGGAAACCGGCTGCGAGGCGTTGAAGTCGAAGTCCACATTGCCGAGGCCGCGGATATAGAAGCGCGGGGCGTAGCGGCCGTTGGAGCTTTCGATCTGCAGGCTGGGCACGCGGGCCGAGAGCGACAGCACGTCGCCGCCGCCGGCCGACACGGCCGCCAGGGTCTTGCTGCTCATCGCGGTGACGGCGAACGGCACGTCGCGGATGTTTTCGCTGCGGCGCTGGGCGGTGACGACGATCTCCTCGGTCACCGTGGCGTCGGAGGCCGGCGCCTGCTGGGCCAGAGCCGGCGCCGAAACCATCAGGGCCAGGGCGCTGACCGACAGGCCCAGCCAGTTCTGATGATGCTTCATGTTGGTATCCCCTAAAAATTCGGGGAGGACCTACGCCGCAACGTTGCAACACCGCCAACAAAAACCGGCGCTATTGCTTGAATTTTTCAAGACAACTCGAACACCGAACGACGAACACTGATCTTCGCTGCGAAAGCACTACATCGCAAACCACGATCGAACGGCAATATATGACCCGCGCCCGTCACAACGAGGCCCGCGCGAGACGCCTCACCGACGCACGTAAGAAAAGAATTACCTCACAAAACTCCGTTCACGGACTATCACTCCATGAACGGTTCAGGGCAGGCCAGGCGTCCAGGACGGCCGCGCCCGCGGGTCAGACCGACATCATCGCGTCCCAGGCCACGCTGCGCCACGTGCGAACCCTGCGGATTTCGACTCGGATCGTCTGCGGCGCCGCGCCCGGGCGGCGCACCATCCGCACCACGAGGTCATGAGAGGCCGAAGGCGTGGCGATCGGCGGAACAGTGAACCCACACATCGTGTCGGGCGCGGCGCCGGGCCCGCAATCCTCCCCATCGACGCCTGGCTGGCCGGGCGCGGGCTCCAGCCGGGCCGACAGCGGTCGCTCGCCGTCGCCGCAGTCGATCCAGGCGACCACGACCAGCGGATAGGCGACGTCGGAAGCGTCGACGCCCGGCCCGAGCTGCTTTCTCGTCCAGTCGCTGCGTTGACTGACCTTGACCTCGCACGCGCCATCGCTGCGCGCGACGACCTCCTCCAACCGGTAGGGCCAGAGAAGGAACGCCACGATTGCGGCGGCCAAGGCGATCCCGCACCAGCGCAGGACGCGCCCGAACATCTTCCAGCCGCTCACTTGACCTCGCGGCTCGAGGGACTTGCACGACGACTTTGCACGACGACTTCAGGCATCGAATCCCACGCGAAACTCCAAGTGGGGATGGGACGATACGATCCGCGAGGCGGCAAGGCCTGGGCGGCGGACGCTCACCCCAACTCCCATCATTCCCGTCCTTGTAGCGGGAATGATGGGGAGAAGTGGAAAGGCCCTACGCCCCCGGGATCGCCTGGGCGAACCTGAACACCCGGTCCGGATCGACCGCCGCCTTGATCGCCTTCAGCCTGGGCAGGTTGTCGCCGTAATAGGAGGTGGCGAAGTAGTCGGGCTTGGACGGATCCCTCGACAGGCCTGGGTCGGCGAAGTTCTGGTAGGCGCCGCCGCCGGCGCGCGGGCGCATGGTCCTGTAGAAGGCGTCCAGCCAGGCGTGGTTGGCCCTCATCCGCGCCTCGTTGTGCGAGTCGGCCTCGCCCCAATAGAGGCCGTTGACCATCAGCCAGCGGCTGTCGCGGTGAACGAAGGCGGTGTCGGCCTTGCCCACGGCGTTGATCTGGCCGCCGGTCTGGAAGAAGCGCAGGTCGCAATAGCCGTAGGTCCCCGGCCATTTGCGCAGGTGCTCCAGGCCCGCGGCCAGGTCGTCGGCTCCGAACCTGCGGTTGGTCACGAAGGCCGAGCGCTCCTGGTAGAAGGTGGCGAAGCCGTCCTCGTGCAGGAAGTCCTGGGCGGGCCAGTAGAGCAGTTCCTCGACCCCCGCCCCGCCGGTCGGCTTGGCCAGGTCGAACACCGGCTGCAGCAGCTTCATCAGCGCATCACGCGGCCCGACGAACTGGCCCAGCAGGCTGATCGGGACGTCGTAGCCGGCCTTGACCTGCACCGGCGTCACCGCCCCGAACGACACCCGCGAGCCCAGAGCGTCGGGCGCTTCGTCCAGCACCGCCATCAGCTTGGCGCCCAGTTCGGCCACCGAGACCTTGGGATGCGGCGCGTCGGGCGTGCGGCTCCAGCTGAGGTCGAACACGGTGACGACCTTGCCCTTCACGTCGAAGGTCTGCAGCGAGAACGAGGTGCTGACCCCGAAATTGCCGCCGCCCCCGCCCTGGCTGGCCCAGAACAGGTCGCGGTCCTTCGGGTCGGCCGCCTTGGGCGACAGCTTTCGCAGCGAGCCGTCGGCCAGAACGATCTCGCTCTCGACCAGCTGATCGCAGCCCAGGCCGTGGGCGCGCATGTTGAAGCCGATGCCGCCGCCCAGCAGGAAGCCGGCCGCGCCCACCGACGGGCAGCGGCCGTGGGTGACGGCGCGGTCCTGGCTGCGCAGCAGGCGGTAGAGGTCGCGGTTGCGCGCACCCGCACCAGCCCGGGCCACGCCGGTGGCGGCGTCGTAGCTGGCCTGGCTGAGGCCGCCGGTGTCGAGCATCAGGCCCGTCGTCGTCGAATAGCCGGCGTAGGAATGGCCGCCGCCGCGCACGACCAGCGGCACGTCGTTCTGGCGCGCCCAGCCGATGGCGAAGGCGACGTCGGCGGCCGAGCCGCAGCGGGCCACGCCCTGCGGCAGGGTCGCGGCGAACTCCAGATTGTTGGGCAGGGCGATGGCCTGGTAGTCGGCGTCCCAGGCGCGCAGCACCCCGCCGCTCAGGTTCCGCGCCAGGCGGTCCCACTCGCCCTCGGCCGGACCGGCCGGCGGCGTCGGATTGGGCGCGTGCAGCGGCGAGCGGGCCAGGGCGCTCCTCGGCGCCAGCGCCGCCCCCATGGCCAGCAGGCCGCCCGCGGCCAGGAAATCGCGCCGGCTGGCGAAATAGCGTTTCGTCTGCATCGTCTCCCCCAGATTTTTCTTCGAAACTCGTCGGCCGCGATCAGCGGCAGTCCGCCGCCACCTTGGCTAGGGCCGTGCCGCCGTCGCCCTTGGCGAACAGCGCCTGCTCCTCGGGCGGCAGGGTCGGCAGCGCCTGGGCGAAGCCGTTCTCGCGGCCGCGCGCATAGTCCTCCAGCACCGTCATCGCCGCCGGCGACAGCTGGGCCTGCAAAACATTGGCCGCGCAGGCGCAGCCGATCCGGTCGTACTTGAGCCCCAGGCCCGTCAGCTTGCCGTCGACGCAGGCCCGCGTCACCACCGCCCGCTGGGCGGCCGGGGCGTCGGCCTCGACCCGGTCGCAACTCGACGCCGCAACGCCCGACGCCAACACCGCCGCGATGATCAGAAACTTGCGCATGCTCTTCCCTTGCGGCGGCAAGCTTGGCGCTACAGCCTTCGGTTTTATGTGAAAATTATAACGCCGCGGCGCTTTCCCCCGGATCCCCCCGCTCAGCGTGCGATGGCGGCGAAGACAGGATTGCCACCGGTGTCTCGGCGCCGCATCTAGGCGTCCGGGCGGACGCCAGATCCGCCGAACCAGCATTATCGAGGCGCCCCCTGTGACCACCGACACCGCCAGCTCGTCCCTGCGCCTGAGCGCCGTCAGCTATCCGGCCGCCCTGCCCGGCACGGCCTTGCCCGGCTACGACCGCGACAAGGTGGAGATCGGCGTCGTCCACTTCGGTCCCGGCGCCTTCCACCGCGCCCACCAGGCCTTCTATTTCGACCGGCTGCTGGAAAGCGACCCGCGCTGGGGGATCTGCGCCGTCTCGCTGAAGAGCCCCGGCGTGCGCGACGCGCTCGCTCCGCAGGACGGTCTCTACACCCTGGCCCAGTTGGACCGTGAGACGAGCTTCCGCGTCATCGGCTCGATCCTGGAGGTGCTGGTCGCGCCGGAAGACCCAGAGGCGGTGTTCGCCCGCCTGGCCGCGCCGCAGACGCGCCTCGTCACCCTGACCGTCACCGAAAAGGGCTACTGCCTGACCGGCGAGGGCAAGCTCGACACCGGCCATCCCGACATCGTCCATGACCTGGCTTCGCCGCGCGGCCCGGTCAGCGCCGTGGGCTACATCGTCGAGGGCCTGCGCCGCCGCTTCGCCGCCGGCCTGCCGCCCTACGCGGTCGTCGCCTGCGACAACCTCGCCGACAACGGCTGGCGCCTGAAGGCGGCCACGATCGCCTTCGCCGAGGCGGTGGATCCGGCCCTGGCCTCGTGGATCGAGCAGACCGCCGCTTTCCCGCGCACCATGGTCGACAGCATCACCCCGGCCACCGACGACGCCCTGCGCGCCCGCGTCCAGGCCGCCACCGGCCTCTTCGACGCCTGGCCGATCCAGCGCGAGGCCTTCACCCAGTGGGTGGTCGAGGACGTGCTGGGCGAGAACGCCCCCGACCTCGCCTCGGTCGGCGTCACCCTGACCGACGACGTGCGCGGCTTCGAGCGGGCCAAGCTGCGCCTGCTGAACGGCGTGCACTCCACCCTGGCCTATGCCGGTCTGCTGAAGGGCCATGAGACGGTGTTCGAGGCGGTCGGCGACCCGGCTCTGGAGGCCCTGGCCCGCGACCTGATGGTGCAGGACATCATCCCCACCCTGACCGCCCCGCGCGGCCTGGACCTGGTCGCCTACGCCGAGGCCATTCTCGACCGCTTCCGCAATCCCGAGATCCGCCACTTCCTCAGCCAGATCGCCTGGGACGGCTCGCAGAAGCTGCCGTTCCGCATCCTCGGCACGGTGAAGGACGCGCTGGAGGCCGGCCGCCCGGTCGACCGTCTGGCCGTACCGATCGCCGCCTGGTTCCATTTCCTGAAGAAGCGCGCCGCCGAAGGCGTCGCCGTCACCGACCCCCTGGCCGACCGCCTGCTGGCCGTCGTCCAGGCCCTGCCGGGCGACGTGAAGGGCGATGTGGCCGCGTTCCTGGCGGTGGAAGCGGTGTTCCCAGCCGAACTGGCGGCGAACGCGACGTTCGCGGCGGCGGTGGAGACGGCGTACGGGGAACTCGCCTAGTTAACCCCCGCGAAAGCGGGGCCCAGGCGTTTTATCGTCGAGCGCCGCGCGTTTCAGAAAAAGCCTGGGTCCCCGCTTTCGCGGAGATTTTGCGGATCCATGACCCCTACGCATACGGAGCCCGCGCGGGAAACTCACTCGATGCTGCAGCTCAGCACGGCGCCCTGGGCCTGGTCGCGCTCGACGGCGATCGTCACCTTCACGCCCGGAGGACCGCTGGTGTCGACGCGCCGTCCCTGCTGGCCCAGCCGGAAGCCGGCCGCATTGACCTCGCGCAGCACGTCTTCGAACGGCGCGTCGAAGCCGATCCACAGGCGATTTCCGTAGCCCATCCAGCCGCCGACCGCGATCTGGCGCACCTTCAGGCCGCGCCAGGTTCCCGACACCGGGACGATGGCGCGATAGGTGTCGCCGTTCATCTCCACGTCCGGCTCGCCGACCTGCGATCGATAGGCTTCCGGCACCTGCGGGACGGCCGGCAGCACGGTCAGCTCCATGGGAGAGCCCTCGAACTTCACGACGCTGGTGGTCAGGCGCTGCAGGTCGGGTGCGGGCTGGCAGCGCGCGGCGTCCTTGAAGGCCAGAAGGCCGTCGAGCGGCGGCGGGGGCGGCGCCTTCTTCTGTTCGGCGCAGCCGGTCAGCGCCATCAGGGCGGCCGCCGTCAGGCCCGCGCCAAGTCCGATCTTCCGCATCACGCCCCCAACTCGCCTCAAGGTTCAGCTTGGCCGATGCGGACACGGGGGCGCAAGGCCCGAAGCGTCAGGCCCGCACGCCCTTGCCCAGCAACACCGGCGCGACGGTGCCGATCAGGATCTTCAGGTCGAACAGGAACGAGGCCCGGGCCAGGTATTCGGCGTCCAGCGCCACCTTGTCGGGAATGGCCAGCTCGTCGCGGCCGTTGATCTGGGCCCAGCCGGTGACGCCGGGACGCAGGGCGTCGACGCCAGCGACGGTGCGGGCGGCGACGAGGTCGTCCTGATTGAACAGGGCCGGGCGCGGGCCGACCAGGCTCATGTGACCCACCAGCACGCTCCACAGTTGCGGCAGCTCGTCGAGGCTGGTCTTGCGCAGCAGCGGCCCGACCGGCGTCAGCCAGCGGGCGGGGTCTTCCAGCAGGTGGGTGGCGACCTCGGGGGCGTCGATCCGCATGGTGCGGAACTTGGGCATGGGGAACAGTCGATTGCCCCGCCCCACGCGCTGCGACCAGTAGAGCGCCGGTCCCGGCGAGGTGGCGCGCACCAGCGCCGCCACCGCCAGCAGCGGCAGGGCCAGCGCCAGCAGGCCCGCGGCCGAGGCGGCGAGGTCGAAGGCGCGCTTCAGCACCGGATCAGGCCAGGTCGCTGGCCGCCGCGTCCAGCAGCAGATAGGCGCGGCCGGCTTCCGAGGCCAATAGGGCGGCCACAAGGAAGCCCTCGCGATCCTGCTGGGCGGCCTCGTTGATCATGCCGGCGTAGCGGCGCACGAAGCGCTCGGCGTTGGACTTCAGCGGCGCGTCCGAGAACAGGCGGCGGACCAGGCGGCGAATGGCGGCCGGGGCCAGCTTCTTGACCACCTCGCGGGCGCCGTCCTCGTCGTGGGTCTGGATGGCGGCGGCGATCTCGTCGATGCGGCCGCGCGGCAGCAGGGCCGACGGGTCGATGCCCATGGCCAGGATCTCGCCGGCCAGCTTTTCACCGAGAGCCGCGTCGCCCGGCGAGCTGTTCTGGGCGTCGCCCAGCACGGTCTTCCAGCTCCAGCCCTCGTCCTGCGCGGGCTCGGCCGGCGCCGGGGCCGGACCGCGGCCGCCGGCGGCGTCGAACATGGTGCGGAACTCGTCGTCGGTGGCCGTGGGCGTCAGCTTCAGGCGCTGGCGCGGCGGCGGCTCCAGCGGCGCGAAATCCTCGTTGGGATAGGGATAGGGCGCCGGCGGCGGGGTCTGGGCGCGCGGCGGCTGCGGCGCGGGCTGGACCGGCGGCGGAGGCGGCGGCGCCTGGCGCTGCTGCGGAGGCGGGACCGGTTGCGGAGCCGGTTGCTGCGGTTGGGGCGCACGCACCAGGCCGGCCGCGCCGCGGTTCGACGGGGCGGCGAAGGTCGGCGTCGCGGCGGCGGCCGCGTTCATCGTGCTGACCGCCTCGCTCAGCATCTCGTAGTTGCGACGCACGCGGTCCTGGAAGGCCTGGTCGATGGCCGCCGTCTCCTCGGCGGTCTTGCGGGCGGCGGCGCGCAAATCATCGATGCCCTTCTCGATCTGGGCGCGGACCTCGGCGGCGCGGGCCAGGGCCTCGCCCGGCAGGGCGGCGCTGCGCTGGCCGGCCTCGGCCAGGATGCGCTCCATCTCGGCGATCGAGCCGCGCGCGGTCTCGACGGTCTCGGCCAGCTTCTGGGCGGTGCGGGCGCCGGCCTGCTCGACCACCTGGGCCGAGCTCTCGATCAGGTCGCGGGCTTCCTGCATGCGCGACTCGAACACGGCGTCGGCCTTCTGGCCGGCCGAGAAGGCGATCTCGTTCAGCTGGTCGACGCGGCCGCGGGCGGTCTCGACGCGCAGCTCGACGCCCTCCCCGGCCCGCTGGGCGGCGTCGGTGATGGCGTTCATGGCGCGGGTCAGCTCGCCCTCGAGGTCGCCGCGACGGTCGGCGGCGGCGGCTTCGAGGCGGGCCAGGGCGGCTTGCGTCTCGGCGGCCAGGGCCTCGCGCTCGGCGCGGGCGGCCTCGGCCATCTCGCGCAGCTGGTCGCCGGACGAGACGATCAGGCCGCGCAGCACCTCGGCGCCCATGGCGGCGATGTCGCCAAGCTCGGAGGCGCCGACACGGGTGTAGGCCACGAACTCGGTGAGCTGGGCGGTGCGGGTCTCGGTCTCGGAGGAGAAGTCCTCCTGGTCGGCGCGCAGAGCCTGGGCGGCGGCAACCAGGGCGGCGCGCTGCGAGGCGAGGCTCCGTTCGACATTGCCGATCTGGTCGCCGACGCCCTGGCCGGCGGTTTCCAGACGGGCGATCTGGCGCGACAGGTCCTCGGCCCCGATGCGGGCGGCGTCGGACGCCTCGGCGGCGGCGGCGGCCAAGTCGGCGGCGCGGGCGGCGAGCGCGGCCTCGGCTTCGCGCAGCTGGGTCTCGGCGAGGTCGGAGGCCTCGGCGACCATGCGGGCCTGGCTGCCAATGGCGTCGACCACCGAGGTAGACTGGGCGTCCAGCGTGGTCGACAGCGCCTGCATGGCGCTGCGTTCGTGGCCCAGGCCCTCGGCCAGCTGCTTGGCCATGCGGCTGGAGGTGTCGGCGGCCTCGACAAGGCGGGCGGTCTCTTCCGCCAGGGCTTGCCGCAGAGTGACGATGCGCTCGCGGGCGGCGTCGGCGGCGCTGGTGGCCGCGTCGATCTGGCCGCTGAGGGCGTCAACCACGCCGGTGGCGCCGGCGGCGGCCAGGGTGGCCGGGGTCAGCAGCTGATCGGTCAGCTCACGGGTGCGGCGCAGCTCGGCCGACACGCCCAGCGCCTGGCGCAGCATGTAGGCGGCCAGCAGGATGAACGCGGCCGGACCGGCGGCCAGGGCCGAGAACACCGCCATGGTGATCGGCATCGGCAGGCTGGGGCCGTAGCCGAGGGCGAACATCACCGGCGCCACGGCCCACAGGGCGGCGACGCAGACGGCCAGGCTCCAATAGACGCCGCCGGGCATCGGCTTGCGCTCGGTCGTCTCCGACAGGGCGTGCACCCGGCGGTCGGGCGTCTGGGCCGAAGACTGGGCGACCGACTGCTTGGCCGGCTCCGGCCTGGCGGGCGGCTCGGGCTCGACGCGCGGGGCCGGCGGCTGGGCGGCGGCGGGCGCGGTCAGGAAGGTGGGCAGCGGCGACAGGTCGTCGGCCGTCGGCGCGCTGGCCTGTTCGCGTTCGCGCTCGGCCTTCAGGCGGGCGCGCATCGAACCATACTGCGGGACGGGCTCGGGTTCCGGGGCAGGCGCGGGTTTGGGTTCCGGCGGCGCAGCTTCGGCGACCGGTTCAGGCGCGATCGGCTCGAACTTGGGAGCCGGCGGCGGCTCCGGATCCGGCGTCTTGTTCGTGCGGAAGAACGAGCGGCGGGCCGTGGAGCGGTCTTCGCGCAGCGCCGCCTCGAACGGATCGGGCGTCGGGGCCTCGGGCTCCGGCGCGGGTTCGGACGCGACCGACGAGGTCAGCGGCTCGGGGACCGGCTCGGCGGAGGGCTCGGCCTGGGGCTCTGGCGCCTGGTACGACGGCGGACGCGCGCCGCGCGGCGGCGCGGCCAGGAACCCGGTCTCGGGATCGGCGATGTCGAGGTCGTTGTCGGGCTCGGTGACCGGCGCGTCGGGATCCGGCTCCTGGGAGGTCGGCGCAAGTGAGTCGGCTTCAGGCAGACCAGAAGGGGGCGCCGCATCCTCGCGGGGCGTCTCCACCGGCAGGGTGGAAAAGTCGAGCGGTCGGCGCTTCTTAGGCTTCATACGCAGCCACTGTCCCAAGGCGAACGGTGAGGGGGCCTCTCACAGCGACACAGCGCGCAAGCCCCTTCTTCGCGCAGGCGAGTAAACCTAGCCGCGAATGACGCCTGCGCCTAGCCGCTTGCAACGGTTTTCCCCAAAGCCGGCCATGCCTTACGCGCGCCGAAGGGGCTTTTCGAGGCGCTCTCGGGGCGGACGGATCAGGCGCGGACGACGCCCGCGGCGCGCTCGGGACAGACGATCCGCGGCGGCGTGTCGATGCGAGCGGCGTCGCGCGGCGTGCGCGCCACGGTGCGTTCGGCCTTGGGCTTGGGCATCTTGCTTTCGATGACCACGCCGAACTGGCACAGGGCCATGGCGGAAAGCCACAGCACGATCGCCGCGAAGATTTCAGTCAGGAATGACATCGGTTCACCCGTCGGTCCGATACCGTCGTTATGCCGCAACCCACGGCCAGGCTCGAATGAACTTTTGGTCATGTTGCCGCAACCGGGCGCCCACACAAGCTGACAGCGACCCTAGATTTCTGCGCCTTGCTCGCGAGGCCCCAGAGACCTAGGTCGCAAGCTCCCCCGGTTCTTCGTCGGAAAGCCGCCTGGCGCCGATGAAGTTTTTCTGTTTGCGGACGACTGTCTTGCCCCTTACCCAGCTTGCACCTCAGGCGTCCGCCGTCGCTCTCGAGCCGCCTATGCCCGCGATCACGCCCGCTCGCCTGACCCACCTGCAGCGCCTGGAAGCCGAGAGCATCCACATCATGCGCGAGGTGGCGGCCGAGTGCGAAAACCCGGTCATGCTGTACTCGATCGGCAAGGACAGCGCGGTGATGCTGCACCTGGCCGCCAAGGCCTTCTATCCGTCCAAGCCGCCCTTCCCGCTGCTGCACGTCGACACGACCTGGAAGTTCAAGGCGATGTACGAGCTGCGCGACAAGGTCGCTGAGCAGCTGGGCTTCGACCTGCTGGTCCACAAGAACCCCGAGGCCGAGGCGCGCGGCATCAACCCGTTCGACCACGGCAGCGCCCTGCACACCGACCTCTGGAAGACCGAAGGCCTCAAGCAGGCCCTGGCCAAGTATGGCTTCGACGCGGCCTTCGGCGGCGCCCGCCGCGACGAGGAGAAGAGCCGCGCCAAGGAGCGCGTGTTCAGCTTCCGCTCGGCCGAGCAGCGCTGGGACCCGAAGAACCAGCGCCCCGAACTGTGGAAGCTCTACAACACCCGCAAGCACCCGGGTGAAAGCCTGCGCGTCTTCCCGATCTCCAACTGGACCGAGCTGGACGTCTGGCAATACATCCACCTGGAAAACATCCCGATCGTGCCGCTCTACTTCTCGGCCCCGCGGCCGGTGGTCGAGCGCGACGGCGCGCTGATCATGGTCGACGACGAGCGCTTCCGCCTGCGCGAGGGTGAAGAGCCCCAGATCAAGAGCGTCCGCTTCCGCACCCTGGGCTGCTATCCGCTGACCGGCGCCGTCGAGAGCACCGCCTCGACCCTGCCCGAGATCATCCAGGAGATGCTCCTGACCACCACCAGCGAGCGCCAGGGGCGGGTCATCGACCACGACCAGTCCGCCTCGATGGAGAAGAAGAAGCAGGAGGGCTACTTCTGATGGCTCACCAATCCGCCCTCATCGCCGAAGACATCGAAGCCTATCTCGAGGCCCACCAGAACAAGTCGCTGCTGCGCTTCATCACCTGCGGCAGCGTCGATGACGGCAAGTCCACCCTGATCGGCCGGCTGCTCTACGACAGCAAGATGATCTTCGAGGACCAGATGGCCGCCCTCGAGGCCGACTCCAAGCGCGTGGGCACGCAAGGCGGGGCGATCGACTTCGCCCTGCTGGTCGACGGCCTGGCCGCCGAGCGCGAGCAAGGCATCACCATCGACGTCGCCTACCGGTTCTTCTCGACCGACAAGCGCAAGTTCATCGTCGCCGACACCCCCGGCCACGAGCAGTACACCCGCAACATGGTCACCGGCGCCTCGACCGCCGACGCGGCCGTGATCCTGATCGACGCGCGCAAGGGCGTGCTGACCCAGACCCGCCGCCACTCCTACCTCGTCAGCCTGCTCGGCATCCGCAACGTGGTGCTGGCGGTCAACAAGATGGACCTGGTCGACTGGGACCAGGCGGTGTTCGACGCCATCGTCGCCGACTACCGCGCCTTCGCCGAGAAGATCGGCCTGAACGTCTTCACCCCGATCCCGATCTCCGGCCTGGGCGGCGACAACATGGCCGTGCGCAGCGAACACACGCCGTGGTTCGACGGCCCGATCCTGATGGACTGGCTGGAAAGCGTCGAGGTCGAGGACAGCCTGCAGGCCCAGCCGTTCCGCATGCCGGTGCAGTGGGTCAACCGCCCGAACCTGGACTTCCGCGGCTTCTCGGGCCAGCTGGCCTCGGGCGTCGTCAAGCCGGGCGACCGGGTCAAGGTGCTGCCCTCGGGCCGCGAGAGCCGGGTGTCGCGCATCGTCACCCTGCCGGGCGACCTGGATCAGGCCGTGGCCGGCCAGTCGGTGACCATCACCCTGGCCGATGAAGTCGACGTCTCGCGCGGCGACGTGCTGGTCGCCGCCGACAGCCCCTCGGCCGTCGCCGGCCAGTTCGAAGCCACCCTGGTGTGGATGGACGACGAGCCCCTGCCCCCGGGTCGCTCCTACCTGCTGAAAATCGGCGCGCGCCTCGTCGGCGCCAGCGTCACCGAGATCAAGCACCGGGTGAACGTCAACACCCTGGAGCACACGGCTGCCAAGCGGCTGGAGCTCAACGAGATCGCCCACGTCAACATCTCGCTCGATCAGGCCATCCCGTTCGAGGCCTATGCCGACAACCGGGATCTGGGCGGCTTCATCCTGATCGACCGGATCAGCAACCGCACCGTCGGCGCGGGCCTGCTGAACTTCGCCCTGCGCCGGGCCGACAACATCCACTGGCAGCACACCGATGTCTCCAAGGCCTCGCGCGCGGCGCTCAAGAGCCAGCGCGGCCGCGTGGTGTGGCTGACGGGCCTGTCGGGCGCGGGCAAGTCGACCATCGCCAACCTGGTGGAAAAGCGCCTGCACGCCCTGGGCCGCCACACCTACCTGCTGGACGGCGACAACGTCCGCCACGGCCTCAACAAGGACCTCGGCTTCACCGAGGAAGACCGGGTCGAGAACATCCGCCGGGTGGCCGAGGTCGCCAAGCTGATGGTCGACGCCGGCCTGATCGTGCTGACCGCCTTCATCTCGCCGTTCCGGGCCGAGCGCCAGCTGGCGCGCGAGATCCTCAACGACGGCGAGTTCGTGGAAGTGTTCGTCGACACCCCCCTGGCCGTGGCCGAGAGCCGCGACGTCAAGGGCCTCTACAAGAAAGCGCGTTCGGGCCAGCTGAAGAACTTCACCGGCATCGACAGCCCTTACGAGGCGCCCGAGGCGGCCGAACTGGTCATCGACACGACCAAGGTCGATCCGGTGGCGGCGGCCGAGCAGATCGTGGCCTGGCTGGAAGGCGAGGAGATCGCCTACGAGATCTAGGGAAGACGAAGGCGCTTGCCGCCCCCTTCCCCCTCGATGGGGGAAGGGTCGGGGATGGGGGTGACCTGCTGAATTGGCCGCGGCTCAGCGTCGAACGCCGCATCACCCCCACCCCTTCCCCTCCCCCATCAAGGGGGAGGGATGAGTGTTCAAGCCGCCGCCTTCACCCGCGCGCTGCGGCCCAGCACCAGCGCGCCGACCAGGCCCGCCGCCCCCAGCGCCGCCATCGCCCAGTAGCCCTTCACGCCCAGGGCGTCGAACAGCGGCCCCGAGGCCAGGGTCGCCGCGCCCAGGGTGAAGCCCTGCGACACCGCCGAATTCAGGGCCTGGGCGGCCGAGGCGCTGCGGGACGGCGTCAGGCGCTCGATCAGTTGCAGCGAGGCCAGGAAACTGGCGGCGAAGGTGAAGGCGTGCAGCATCTGCAGCGGGAACAGCGCCCACAGCGGCGGGGCGAAGGCGTAGGCGGTCCAGCGGATCACCGCCGCGCCGGCGCCCATGGCCAGCAGCTTGCCGGGGCCAACCCGTCGCCGCCACGGCTCCAGAAACCACATGAACCCGACCTCGGCCGCGACGCCGACGCCCCACAGCACGCCGATCACCGGCTCGGGGATCTCCTGCTTGCGCCAGAGGATGGTCGAGAAGCTGTAGTAGAAGCCGTGTGCGCCCTGGATCAGGCCGGCGGTGACCACCGCCAGCACGAACACCCGGTCGGTCAGCAACTGGCCCAGGCCCTTCCAGCGCTCGCGCTTGGGCGGAGCCTCGCCCTCCTCGTGCACCTGCTCGGGCGGCACCAGGACGAAGGCGGCGGCGGCCGCCAACAGGGCCGCGACGGTGATCCAGACGACGATGACGTCGGCCCCCGCCAGGGTCAGCACCACGCCCATGACCAGATTGGCGGCGATGAAGGCGCTGGAGCCGCTGCCGCGCGGCAGGCCGTAGTTGAAGCCCTCCAGCCGCGCCCGGCGCAGGGTGACGACGTCGATCAGCGGCGAGATGGTCGAAAGCAAGGTGGCGCCCAGCAGCCAGCAGATCAGCAGACCCCAGAAGCCGGGCGCGATCAGCATGGCGAGGTAGGCGACGGCGGCGGCCACCGCCAACAGGATCATCGGCGAGCGCCGCAGTCTGAACCCGTCGGCCCACACCGCCAGCACCGGTCCGGTGAACGGCTTGAGCAGCAGCGGCGCGGCCAGCACGGCGCCGATCTCGGCCCCCGACAGGCCCTTGGCCCGCAGGAAGGTGGCGATGTAGGGCAGGCTCACGCCCGTGCCCAGATAGATGGCCACGTAGAACAGACAGAGGCGGACGACGAGCGGCATGGCCGTCCCGTAGATCGGCGTGCGGCGAAGGGGAAGGAAATCCTTCTCCCCCTGCGGGAGAAGGTGTCATCCGAAGGATGACGGATGAGGGGTCGCACAGACGAAAAACGCCGCGACAGCGGATCAGCTGTCGCGGCGTCTGGCTTTTGAGAGACCCCTCACCCGACCCTGCTCCGCAGGGCCACCCTCTCCCACAAGGGGAGAGGGATCAGGTCATTCCGCCCCTCCAAACCGCGCAGCCCATTCGGCGATCATGTCTTCGTCGATCTTCTTGAAGAGGACCTCCGGCGCACGCACGGCCTGGCCGGCGGGTACGGTCGAGAGCTCGGCGGCGACGTCGGCGGTCGGCCACGCCGGCGGCCAGGCCTGGGCGAAGGCCTCGCCGATCTTCTCGGCGGCGAACGGGATGAACGGCGCGGAGATACGGGCGTAGAGCGCGGCCAGGTTCAGGGCCGTGCGCACGATCACGGCGGCGCGGTCGCGGTCGGTCTTGATCGCCGTCCAGGGAGCGGCCTCCTGCAGGTACTCGTTGCCGACCACCCACAGGGCCCGCAGCGCCTGGGCGCTCTTGCGGATCTCGATGGCGTCCATCTGCTCGGAGAGGTCGGCCAGGCGCGCGGCGACGTCGGCGTAGAGCTTCTCCTCCAGCGGGCCGGCTTCGCCGCCCTCCGGCACGAGGCCGTCGAACTTGCTCTCGTTGAACTTCAGGATGCGGTTGACGAAGTTGCCCAGCACGTCGGCCAGGTCACGGTTCACGGCGCTGGCGAACTGCTCCCAGGTGAAAGCCGTGTCGCTGCCTTCCGGCGAGTTCGAGGTCAGGTACCAGCGCCACAGGTCGGGCGGCAGGATGTCGAGCGCCGCGTCCATGAACACGCCGCGCTTGTTGCTGGTCGAGAACTTGCCGCCGTACCAGTTCAGCCAGTTGAAGGCCTTGAGCATGTCGACGCTCTTCCACGGCTCTTCGGAGCCGAGGATGGTGGCCGGGAAGCTGACGGTGTGGAACGCCACGTTGTCCTTGCCCATGAACTGGACGTAGCGGACGTCGTCGGCGCCGGCGTCGGTGCGCCACCACGAGCGCCAGTCGCGATCGGCGCCCGCCTCGGCCCATTCCTGGGTGGCGGCGATGTACTCGATCGGCGCGTCGAACCAGACGTAGAAGACCTTCTCCTCCATGCCCGGACGCGGCAGGCCGTCCTTGGTCACCGGCACGCCCCAGGCCAGGTCGCGGGTGATGCCGCGATCGATCAGGCCTTCGTCGAGGTGCTTGTAGGCGATCGACTTGGCCAGGGTCGGCCAGTCGGGGTGGGCGTCGACCCAGGCGCGGATGCGCTCGGCCATCTTGGTCTGGAGCAGGTAGAGGTGCTTGGTGTCGCGCACCTCCAGGTTCCGCGAGCCCGAGATCACCGAGTACGGGTCCTTCAGGTCGGTCGGGTCCAGCAGGTTGCCGCAGTTGTCGCATTGGTCGCCGCGGGCCTTTTCGAAGCCGCAGTGCGGGCAGGTGCCCTCGATGTAGCGGTCGGGCAGGAAGCGGCGGTCGTCGATCGAGTAGACCATCTGGTCGACCCGCTCCTCGATCAGCCCCTGGGCTTCCAGCACCTCGGCGAAGTGCTGGGTCAGGCGATGGTTCTGCGGCGAGGACGAGCGGCCGAAATGGTCCCACGACAGGCCGAAGGCGCGGCCCACGTCGTGCTGCAGCACGTGCTGCTCCTCGCAATAGGTCGCCACGTCCTGGCCAGCGGCCGAGGCGGCCAGCTCGGCCGGGGTGCCGTGCTCGTCGGTGGCGCAGATGTAGAGGGTGTCGTGGCCCCGGGCCCGCTGGAAGCGCGCATAGACGTCGGCCGGCAGCATCGAGCCCGCGAGGTTCCCCAGGTGCTTGATGCCGTTGATGTACGGCAGGGCCGAGGTGATCAGGATGCGGGCCATGGGACGGGGCGTCTTTCCGGGGGCGAACAACGAACAGGAAGCGTCCGCATATAGAAGCCCCCGCGCCGAAGGGAAAGCTTCGCCGCTCGACCGCAACCTCGCCGCGCGGCGAAATCACAGGCTCGCGCGTTTGGCGTTTTCGGGTTTGGATGGCCGCGCCCCTCTTCCCCGACCGGAGGACGCATGTTCCGACGCCGCCTGCCGCTGCTGCTGCTCGTCCTGGCCGTACTGCTCGCCGGCGGCTGGTGGTGGTGGCGCGAACGACCCGATCCCTCGGTCATGCACGTCTTCCCCAGCGTGCGCGGCCCGGCCCAGGCCTCGAAGATCGTCGAGCCGCCCCGCACCCGCATCGCCCAGTTCGACAGGGGCGGCCCGCACCGCCTGGCCATACTGGTCACCGACCCCCAGTCGGGGTGGCTGGGCCTGGTGCGCGGCTTCCGCGCCCACGGCGTGCCGATCACGGTCACGGAGGATCCCGCCAAGGCCCTGACCCACAAGGTGGTGCTGGTCTATCCGATCGTCTCGGGCCGGGTGCTGAGCGCCGAGCAACTGCGGGCCCTGGCCCAGCATGTGCGGAGCGGCGGCACGGTGCTGGCCTTCAACCTGGCGGGCGGAGGGCTGGGCGAGCTGTTCGGCGTCGGTCCGGGAACCGAGGCCTCGTCCCGCCTGCGGCTGCGCTGGAGCCAGACGACGGGCGAGCCGGAGACCGACGAGATCGTCGTCTCCTCGGCCGGCGAGGCCAAGGTCGCCAGCGTCGGCTACGCGCCGGGGACGGCGCAGGTCGCCGCCCGCTTCGACGACGGCTCGACAGCCGCCGCCTGCCGCCAAGTGGGCGGCCAGGCCTGCGTGCTGGGCGTCGATCTCGGCTCGCTGGCCCAGCGCTCGATGAACGGCCGGGCCGAGGCCCTGGCCCGCCGCTACGTCAACGGCTACGAGCCCTCGCTCGACAGCCTGTTCCGCTGGGTGCGCGACCTCTACGTGGCCGGCGAGCCGATGCCCTGGCTGGTCTCCACCGCCCCGGCCGGCAAGCAGGTGTCGATCCTGTTCACCCACGACGTCGACTACGGCCCGTCGGTGCGCAACGCCCTGGCCTATGCCGACGCCCTGAAGGCGCGCGACATCCGCGGGACCTTCTACGTCCAGACCAAGTACATGAAGGACTACAACGACAAGGTGTTCTTCGACGAGGCCGCGGTGGCCGACGTGAAGGGCCTGCTGGCGCGCGGCCAGGAGGTGGGCAGCCACACCGTCGCCCACTCCGGGGCCTTCGAGCACACCATGCCGCTGGGCAACGGCCGCGAGCGCTATCCCCGCTACCGGCCGTTCGTCGAGACGGTCGACACCGTCCGGGGCGCGTCGATCCTCGGCGAACTGCGAGTGTCGAAGTTCCTGCTGGAACGGCTGGCGGGCGCGCGGGTCGTCTCGTTCCGACCGGGTCGCCTGGCCTATCCCTTCACCCTGCCCCAGGCCCTGGACGCCAGCGGCTACCGCTATTCCTCATCGATCACCGCCAACACCGTGCTGACCCACCTGCCCTTCCAGCTGACCGACGGCCGGGCGGACGGCGCGTTGCAGCCGGTGTTCGAGTTCCCGGTCGCCATCGAGGACGAGGCGCCGCCAGCCCTGCTGCAACGGCTCGACGCCGCCGACGCCCTGGTGGCCAGGGTGGCCCGCGACCGGGGCGTGGTCACCGTGCTGATCCACCCCAACACGGTCGGCGACAAGCTGGCCTTCGAGGCGGCCCTGGCCGACCGCTGGAAGGGCCGGGCCTGGATGGGGGCGACGGACCGCTTCGGCGACTGGTGGTCGGCTCGCGACGCCCTTGAGCTGGACGTCGAGCCGCGCGGCGCCGGCTGGGCCCTCACCGCCGCCGCGCCCCGGGCCGTGTCGGGCGTGGAGGTGCTGCTGCCCAAGGCCGGCAAGAAGACCGTGACCCTGGCCCTGCCGGAGGGCGGCCGCTCGACGACGGCGATCCCGTGATCCGCCTCGCCCTGCTGCTGGCCATGCTCGCCGCTCCGGCCGTGGCCGCGCCACGCCTGATCTGGTCCGACGAGTTCGACGGCGAGCGGCTCGATCCCGCCAGGTGGGCGGTTTCGAACGACTGCTGGGGCGGCGGCAACGAGGAGCGCCAGTGCTACACGCCCGCCGCCGTCTCGGTGTCGGGCGGGGTGCTGCGCCTAACCGCGCGACGGGCAAAGACCACCGGCCCAGCCGTTCGCGACGCCGCCCCAGGCGCGCCCCGCGTCGTCCGCGACTACGCCTCGGGTCGGATCCACACCAAGGGCCTGGCCTCGTTCCGCTACGGCCGCATCGAGGTGCGGGCCAAGCTGCCTCTGGGCCAGGGCCTATGGCCGGCGATCTGGATGCTGCCTGAACACGACAACTACGGCCCTTATCCGCTGTCCGGCGAACTCGACATCGCCGAGGCGGTGAACCTGGGCGTCCGCTGCCTGTCCTGCCGCGACGTGGTGCGGGCGGCGGCGCATCACGGCCCGACCCTGGCCGCCAACCGCAGCGACAACGCCGAGACCCGGCTCGACGACCTGACCGCCTTCCACGTCTTCGCCCTGGACTGGACGCCGCGCCGGCTGACCTGGTCGATCGACGGCAAGCCCTATTTCAGCCGCCCGGGCGGGCGCCCCTTCGACGAGCGCTTCCACCTGATCCTGAACCTGGCGGTCGGCGGTCGCTGGGCCGAGACGACGGGCCGCAAGGGCGTCGACGACGCGGCCCTGCCCGAAAGCCTGCTGGTCGACTGGGTGCGGGTCTACGGCGGCGACGAGGCGGGCGCGACGTCGATCCGGTAGCCCGCGCCCGCCGGAGTATAGCGGAACAGCAGGCCGCCCAGGGCCGCGTCGGCGGGCTCCGAGGCGTCCGAGAAGATCTGCAGCCGCTTGGCGATGGCCTCGGCATCGGAGACCAGGTGCGGCGGGGCGACGGCGACCACGAAGTCTCGGATCGGCGAGCCCTTCTCCACCGAGGCCGGCCGCTCGGCGACGACCAGCGTGTAACTGACCGCCTCGCCATTGGCCGCGTCACGGGCGGTCAGGACGATCCCCTCGCCCGCCGTCGCCGTCCACACCGCCGGACCGGCGCCCGACCATTCGGCCTTGGGTCCGAAGAAGCCCTTGGGCGTCATGCGGTTGAGCAGAGTGGCCTTGGCCGGCAGGCCGTTGGCCTGCCAGATCGCCAGCTTCGAGGCGTCCTTGACGCCGTTGGGCAGGCAGGCGGCCAGGGGCGAAAGCCCCAGGGCCAGCACCATCAAGGCCGCCGTTCGTCGCCGCATGCCGCGCTCTCCCCGCTTGCTCCGACTTCAATGGGCCAACCCCGTCCGCGTTCCTCGCCCCGTCTCGGTAGACGATCGATTCATATCGTTTGACAGAAATTATTTTCTGTAAGAACGATGATCCATCGAAGCCCAGGGGAGGTTTCCGTGTCCACCGTCGTCTCGCTGCGACCACCGCCGGTCGCGCCGCCGCCCTCGGCCAGCCATCGCCGGCTGCGGCTGGGCAGCCGCGCCCTGGCCTGGCTGCTCACCGCCCTGCTGGCGCTCACGGGCCTGATCGCCGGCGTGCTGATCCTGGCCGTGCTGGCCTGGCCGGGCGACAATTTCCGCATCGGCCCGACGGCGGCCTGGATCGGCAAGGGACCGCCGGACTCGGTGGCCTTCGCCTCGCTGTCGTTCCCGCACCGCGCCGCCTACGCCCTGGTCGGCGCGTTACGCATCGCGCCGGTGCTGGCGATCCTGGCCCACCTGCGGGCGCTCTTTCTGCTCTATGCCGGCGGCGAGGTGTTCGGCGCGGCCAACGCCCGCCACATCGGCCGGGTCGGCGCCTGGCTGTGCGCCTACGCCGTCTCGCCTTTCCTGTGCCACCTCTTCCTGTCGGCGACCGGTTGGGAGATCGACAGGAACTGGTTCCACCTCTCGAGCATCCAGGGCCTGATCCTGGGCCTGCTGGTCTTCGTCATCGCCCAGGTGATGCAGGTCGGCCGCGAGATCGAGGAAGACCGGGACGCGTTCGTCTGATGCCGATCCTCGTCCGCCTCGACGTCATGCTGGCCCGCCGCAAGGTGCGCTCCAACACCCTGGCCCGCGCGGTCGGCATCACCGACGCCAACCTGTCCCTCCTTAAGTCGGGCAAGGTGAAGGGCCTGCGCCTGTCCACCCTCGACGCCATCTGCCGCTACCTCGACTGCCAGCCGGGCGACATCCTGGAATACCTGCCTGACGACGGCGTCGAAGAGATCCGCGACGCGGGCTGAGCCCGCCCTTCCCTCACACCGGAGACGAAAGATGCGCCTTCTGTCCACGCCCGTTCGGGCGATCGCGGCCGCATGCCTGCTGCTCGCCGCTCCCGCCATGGCCCAGCCCGCCGAGACCTTCGTCGAGGTGGAGAACGGACGCCTGGCCTACGAGACCTGCGGCCAGGGCGAGACCACCCTGGTGCTGCTGCACGACGGCATACTGCACAAGGCCGCCTTCGACGCGACCTGGCCGGCCCTGTGCGAGCGCTACAGGGTCGTGCGCTACGACCGGCGCGGCTTCGGCGCCTCGACGCCCGCCGCCGCGCCCTACCAGACGGTCAGGGACCTGGAGGCGGTGATCGCCGCCCTGAAGATCGAGCGGCCGGTGCTGGTAGGATCCTCCGCCGGAAGCGGCCTGGCCGTCGATTACGCCCTTGCCCATCCGGACGGCGTCTCGCGCCTGGTGCTGGTGGGACCCTTCGTGGCCGGCTTCAAGCCCTCGGCCGGCTTCATCGCGCGGGGACTGAAGCTGATGACGCTGTTCAAGCTGGGCGACATCGAGGGCGCGGCGCGCGATCCCTACATCCTGACCAAGGACGCGGACGCCCAGCGCCAGTGGGTGGTGGATCAGCTGAAGGCCCATCCGGGCAATGTCGGCGCCAACCAGAAGGAGCGCTTCGCCGTCGACGCCAGGCCGCGGCTGGCCGAGATCAAGGTCCCGACGCTGATTCTGGTCGGCGAGGTCGACATCGAAGACGTGCAGGAACAGGCCAAGGCCCTGGAGACCGCCCTGCCCGACGTGAAACGCGTCGTGGTCCCGGCCAGCGGCCACTTCCTCTATATCGAGCGCCCCGAGGCCTTCGTGCGGGCGATCGAGGACTTCGTCTCCAACGCAAGCGTGGCTGGACAATCCGCCCAGATGGAGGTCAATTGATATTGCAATCTGGAGACGATCAATGACTCGGCGCGACCGCTCGCTGGCCCTGCTCTACGCCATCGCCGCCTTCCTGGCGCTGAACGTGCTGATCGGCGACGAGGTGCGTGGTTTCAAGGACGGCCTGGTCGCTGGCTTCAGCGACGAGCGCTAGGTCGGTCTGGGGTATCGCCCCCGGCTCCTCAAGGGGATGAACGGAGCCAGGGGCGGCGGCGGCCCGCAGCCCCCCAGGCTTTCGCGGAGCGGTCGCGAGGACCGCTCACGCGTCAGGCCGCCGATCTCAGTTGGTGTTGGCTCGGTTGGCGTCGGCTCAGTTGGTGTCGGCGGGGATCGGGTCGGCCGCCGAGACGGTCCCGTCCTTGTTGGTGTCGTGGGTCACGAACATCCGCCAGCCCGAATAGGCGAACTCGGCCGGGGTGATCGCGCCGCTCTTGTCGCTGTCGAGCACGCCGAAGCGCACGTCGGCCTGGCGCATCTGGCGCACGCGCTCCTCTTCCTTCTTCTCGGCCGTATCGGGCGAGGCGGCGAGGCGCTTTTCGAGACGGGCCTTGAACTCGCCGACGTACTCTTCCTTGGACAGCGAGCCGTTCTTGTCGGCGTCGATCGCCTTGAACAGCTGGTCGCGGGTGATGACGAACTCTTCCTTGGTGACCACGCCGTCGCCGTTGACGTCCTGTTCCTTGATGAAGGTGTCGCGGGCGTGCGAGGCGGCCAGGGCCGGGGCGGAGATGGCGGCCAGGGCGGCGGCCAGGATCAGGCTCTTGCGGATCATGTCGGTTCTCAGCGCAGGGATTCGAAGGTCAGGGAGTAGGTGTGGCTCTGGCCGGGCTGGCCTTCGGCGGCCGGGGCCACGCGGTAGCGGGCCTGCACCTGGTAGACGCCCGAGTGGTCCGGCTTGATCTCGAAGCGGCCCTGGGCGTCGCTCTTGACGGTGACCGGCGCGGCCTTGACGTCGGAATAGCGGTCGTTGCCGCCGGTCAGCGTGACCTCCTGGCCGGCCACCGGCTTGCCGTCGTACAGCACCACGAACTTGGCCGTCTGGCCGGTGGTGATGTCGCTGGGATGGGTGACCGCCTGGAATTCCAGACCCTTGCCGACCGGGGCCAGGGCGGCCGTGCTCGGCGCGCCGCGGGTCACGTAGACGTCGGCGGTGGTGATGCTCTGCATGTCCACGACCTGGACGCCGGCGGGCGCCTTGCCCGGCTCCATGAACTCCCACTCGCCCTTGATCAGGGCGGCCTTGCCGACGCGGCCGACGCGCTGGCCGGTGGTGATGCGGTAGGTGCCGGCGGCCTCGACCGGAGCCTCGACCAGCGCCATCTCGCGCAGGTAGGTCGGGGTCAGCGGCTTGCGCTGGCCGTCCGGGCCGACCACGGCGTAGGTGTCGGACTTCATCGCCACTTCAGGCGTGAAGAAGGTCTCGGTGAACGAGCCCTGCACGGTGACGATCTTCCGGTCGGAGACGTCGAAGGTGCTGGGCAGCATGTAGGGCGAGTGGGCGTGCGCCAGGCCGGCCAGGCCCAGGCCCGCCAGCAGCGCCGCCGAAGCGAGCATGGTCTTCATCGGAATCCCCCTTCCAGGACGATCGGTCGTTGCAGAGGCTCCTATTGCGGATGAATCTAAGAATCAATTGCAAATAACTTGACCAGGCCGCCAGACGGTTTTAGCACGCTCCCAACGAATGCGAACAATTCGCATCAAGGCCGACTACCTGGGGGTTCTTCCTTGTCTCGCAACACGCTCTTCTTCGCCGCCGCATCCGCCGCCGCCCTGCTCTGCTCGGCCGCCGCCCACGCCGCCGACGCGCCTGACGCCCCTGCGGGCGACGTGGCCGAACTCGACAAGATCACCGTCACCGCCACCCGCGGCGAAAAGTCGGTGCTCGACGTCCCGGCCACCGTCACCGTGACGACCAGCCAGGAGATCGAGGACGCTCTGGTCGAGGACGTGAAGGACCTGGTGCGCTTCGAGCCGGGCGTCTCGGTGCGCAGCGCGCCCTCGCGCTTCACCGCCGCCGGCGCCTCGACGGGCCGCGACGGCAACGCCGGCTTCGCCATCCGGGGCCTCGAAGGCAACCGCGTGCTGATCATGGTCGACGGCGTCCGCATCCCGGACAGCTACGCCTTCGGCGCCCAATCCGCCGGTCGCGGCGACTATGTCGACGTCGACGTGCTGAAGTCGGTCGAGATCGTCCGCGGTCCGGCCTCGGCCCTCTACGGCAGCGACGGCCTGGCCGGCTCGGTCAGCTTCTTCACCAAGGATCCGGCCGACATCCTGCAGGGCAAGGACTTCGCCGCCCGCGGCCGCGTCGGCTATTCGTCGGCCGACGAAAGCTGGAGCGAAAGCGCCCTGGTCGCCGGCACGACCGGCCGCTGGGAAGGCCTGCTGGCCTACACCCGCCGCGATGGCCACGAGACCGAGACACAAGGGACCAACGCCTCGCGCACCGTCGCCCGCACGGTCGCCAATCCCGAGGACAACCAGTCCAACGCCTTGCTCGGCAAGCTGGTCTTCAACCTCGATGACCGCAACAAGTTCACCCTGACGCTCGACCACCTGGACCGCGACATCGACTGGAACGTGCTGTCGGCGATCGCGATCAGCCCGACGGCCTCGACCTCGGTGATCGGCCTGACGGCCTTCGACAAGATGCGTCGCGACCGCGTCAGCCTGTCCCACGTCTTCACCGGCGGCGACGGCTTCATCGAGAGCGCCCGCACCACCGCCTACTACCAGAACAGCACGACCCGGCAGTACTCGGCCGAAGACCGCAACACCGCCGCCGACCGCACCCGCGACGCCAAGTTCGACAACGAAGTGTTCGGCGGCGCGCTCGAACTGGTCAGCAAGGCCGAGCTTGGCGGCGCCGAGCACCGCATCGTCTGGGGCGCCGACGCCTCGCTGACCCAGCAGCAGAGCCTGCGCACGGGCACCGTGCCGCCGGCCGGCGAGACCTTCCCCAACCGCGCCTTCCCGACCACCGACTACACCCTGGTCGGCGCCTATGTGCAGGACGAGTTCGCGGCCGGTCCGGTCACCTTCTACCCGGCTCTGCGCTACGACTATTACAAGCTGGACCCGAAGAACGACCCGCTGTTCACGGCCAACACCCCGGTCGGCCAGAGCGACTCGCACGTCTCGCCCAAGCTGTCGGCGGTCTGGAAGGTCGACGACCTGATCAGCGTGTTCGCCAACGCCGCCAGCGGCTTCAAGGCCCCCGCCCCGTCGCAGGTCAACAACGGCTTCTCGAACCCGACCAGCTTCTACACGGCCATCTCGAACCCCAACCTGAAGCCCGAGACCAGCCGCAGCTTCGAACTGGGCGTCCGTCTGCGCCGCCCGACCTGGAACCTCGGCGTCACCGGCTTCACCGGCAAGTACGACGACTTCATCGAGCAGGTGCAGGTCAGCGGCGCGTTCACCGCCACCAACCCGGCCGTCTATCAGTACGTCAACCTGGCCGAGGCCGAGATCAGCGGCGCAGAGGCCCGCGGCGAGGTCCTGATCGGCGACAACTGGCGCCTGATCGGCACCGCCGCCTACGCCCGCGGCTTCTCGACCAACACCGCCGGCGTCAGCACCGCGCTGCAGTCGGTCGATCCGGCCAAGTTCACGGCCGGCCTGTCCTACCGTGACCCGGCCGGTCGCTTCGGCGGCCAGTTCAACGTCATGCACGTGCAGAAGAAGTCGTTCGACAGCCTGGGCGTCACCTGCTCGGGGACCTGCTTCGCCCCGCCGGCGTTCAGCACCGCCGACCTCACCGGCTACTGGAACGTCACCCAGGCCGTCACCGTGCGCGGCGGCGTCTTCAACCTGACCGACGAAAAGTACTGGTGGTGGAGCGACGTGCGCGGCGCGACCACCACCCCGACCGCCACCCAGCCGGTGGTCGTCGACGGCTACACCGCTCCTGGCCGCAACTACAGCGTCTCGCTGGCGGTCAAGTTCTAGAGGTCGCTCCCCCGACCTCTTTCGAGACGCGCGGTCGTAATGTTGCGGCGACCGCGTGGCCCCGTCCTCCTCCGCGCCATGTCGGCCCGGCGCCTGGAGGACGGGGCGTTTTCGTATCTGGAACGCCCCTTCGCGCTCGCCTTCGCATCGCCTTGAAAAGAACCGCAACACACCGACGCATCGGCCGGGACAAGCGCCCCGCCCCCTGCTAGCAACGGCGCGTTCCGCAAATGGGAGTCCGTATGCTGCGCCGCCTCTACGACTGGGTCATGGGCCTCGCCGCCTCGCGCCACGCCCCTACCAGCCTGTTCGCCGTCTCCTTCGCCGAAAGCTCGTTCTTCCCCGTTCCGCCGGACATCATGCTGGCTCCGATGGTGCTGGCCCGGCCCGACCGCGCCTGGCGCTACGCGGCCCTCTGCACCCTGGCCTCGGTGCTGGGCGGCATCGTCGGCTACGGCATCGGCTTCTTCTTCACGGCCGGCGCGCAGCAGCTGCTGGCGATGCTGGGCAAGCCGACCGCCCTGGCCGACGCCGAGTGCTGGTACAACCAGTGGGGCTCGTGGGTGATCATCGCCAAGGGCTTCACCCCGATCCCGTTCAAGCTGGTCACGATCACCTCGGGCCTGCTGCACTTCAGCTTCCCGATCTTCGTGGCGGCCTGCACCGCCACCCGCGCCGGACGGTTCTTCCTGGTCGCCTTTGTCGTCAAGAAGTTCGGCCCCACCCTGCTGCCGGTGATCGAGCGTCGCCTGGCCCTGGTGGCCGGCGGTTTGATCCTGCTCCTTGTCATCGGTCTCGGCGCGAGCCATTTCCTGGGGGGAAGCAGCGGAGGCGCGTGCGCCGGATGACCACCGACACCCCGACGATCTCTACCGGCCCTCTCGTTCCCAAGCGCCCGCCGCTGGACTGGGTCGCCCGGCACTGGCCGGTCCTGGCCCTGGCCGCCAGCGCCATCATGCTGGGCGCGGCCCACGCCTTCGAGACCTTCGGGGGCCTGGCGCCCTGCCATCTGTGTCTCAAGCAGCGCGAGGTCTACTGGGTCGCCGGAACCGTCGGCCTCATCGCCGCGATCCTGCAGCGCACCGCCCTGTGGCCGCGCCTGCGCCGCCCGGCCCTGTGGCTGCTGGGCGCGATCTTCCTCTACGGCGCGGGCCTGGCGGCCTTCCACGCCGGGGTCGAATGGAAGTGGTGGCCCGGCCCCACCACCTGCACCGGCGGGGGTCTGGCCACCTCCGACGACCTGGTGGCCATGCTGAAGGGCGCCAAGATCGCCGCCCCGATGTGCGACAAGGCCGCCTGGGTGTTCCTGGGCCTGTCGATGGCCGGCTGGAACGCCCTCGTCTCGCTGGGCCTGGCCGTCGTCTCGGCCTTCGCCGCCCTTCGCAAGCAGGAGGCCTGAACATGAGCGCCGCCCAGCAGAAAGCCGTCCCGCCCCGTCCCGGCCGTGGCGCCCAGGCCGCGCGCCTGGCCGAGATCCTGCGCGTCGACCAGGCCGGCGAACTGGCCGCCGTGCACATCTATCGCGGCCAGCAGGCCGTCATGAAGCACGCCCGCGGCCGGGAGCGCATCGCCGAGCAGCTGAAGGAAATGGAGGGCCACGAGCAGGTCCACCTGTCGCGCTTCGACGAACTGCTGGCCGAGCGCAAGGTGCGCCCCACCCTGATGTCGCCCCTGTGGCGGCTGGCGGCCTTCACGCTTGGCGCCGGCACCGCCCTGATCGGCGACAAGGCCGCCCACGCCTGCACCGAGGCCGTCGAGTCGGTGATCGAGAAGCACTACGCCGGCCAGATCGAGGAGCTGAAGGACCGCGACCCGGCCCTGGCCGCCGAGCTTTCCAAGTTCCGTGACGATGAGTTGATGCACCGCGACCTCGCCATCGAGGAAGGCGCCCACGAGGCCACCGCCTATCCCCTGCTCAGCGCCGTGATCCAGACCGGCTGCAAGGTGGCGATCAAGCTCAGCGAGAAGCTGTAGGGCCGGCCCGGGCGCATCGCCGGGGTCGTCGGGGGGAAGTCATGATCGAAGCGACGGGCCGCATCGTGGTCGGCGAAAGCGCCGCCGCCATGGCCTACGTCAAGGCGCGCCGGGGCCTGTCGCCGCGCCAGGCGAAAGCGATCCTGCTGGTCAGCATGCTGGCCGTCGGCGTTCCCCTCGCCGCATGGTGGTCGGGATCGTGGCTCACGGCCATCCTGTCGGTCGAGGTCGCCATGCTCGGCCTGGGCGTCGGCATCTTCATCATACAGCGGGCGACCGGACCCACGCTGCGCAAGGCCCTCGCCGAGCGCGGCCAGGCCTACGAGCAGGCGCTGACCGTCCGCCTGACGCCCGAGGCCCTGGTCTACGACCTCGACGACATGACGATGACCGCCCGCTGGTCCTGCGTCACCGACCTCTACCGGACCCGCAAGTACTGGGTCTTCCTGGTCCAGAGCAGCGCCATGGTCCTGCCCCGGCGCTTCTTCCCGAGCGAGGAGGCAGAACGCGCCTTCATCGTGCAGGCCCTGTCGCGGATGACGGACGCCGCGCGCGCCAGAAGCCCGGACGCGACCCGGTTCGTCGGCGCCTAGCGCGACCTCTTGGCCTGAGCCTCCGCCTCCCCTACCGATGGACCCTGTCCATCGCGGGGAGTCGCCTTGCCCATCACGACCGTCCGGGCCGCCGCCCTCGTCGCCGCCCTGCCGCTGCTGATCGCCGCCGCGCCCGCCGCCAAGCCATCCAAGGCCGTGAAGCCGCTGCGGGCGCCGCCCACCGCCCAGACCCTGGCCACCGGCGGGGCGCTGAAGCCCGACCAGGCCGGCGTTCACATCGAGCACGTCGACCTCTCCATCGAGGTCTTCCCCGAGCGCAAGGCCATCGCCGGCGAGGCCGTGCTGGCCCTGCGCGCCGACCGCGACCTGCCCGCCATCGTGCTCGACCTCGACCGCGAGCTGCCGGTCTCGGCGGTGTCGCTGGACGGCCGCGCCCTGCCGGCCTCGGCCTGGCGCAATCCCGACGGCCGCCTGACCATCACCCCGCCCGCGCCGATCGCCGCCGGCCATCCGGTCGCCGTGCGCATCCGCTATGGCGGCGTTCCGGTGGAGGCCAAGCGCGCGCCGTGGGACGGCGGCTTCGTCTGGGCCAAGACGCCCGACGGCCGCCCGTGGATCGCCACCGCCGTGCAAGGCGAGGGCTGCGATCTCTTCTGGCCCTGCATCGACCATCCGACCGGCGAGCCCGACCTCGTCGACCTGCGCGTCACCGTGCCGGCCCCGCTGTCGGCGCCGTCTGGCGGGGTGCTGGTCGATATCAGGGAAGAGGCCGGCAAGCGCACCTTCCACTGGCGCATCAAGACCCCCAACACCTACGCCGTCGCCCTCAACATCGGTCCCTATGTCCAGCTGAAGGACACCTACAAGAGCCGCTTCGGCGACAGCTTCCCGATCGAGTTCTGGACGGTCGAGGGCAACGAGGCCAAGGCCCGCGGACTGTTTTCCCAGTTCGCCCCGATGCTCGACTTCTACGAAGGGATGATCGGCCCCTACCCGTTCCGTAGCGAGAAGATGGGTGCGGTCGAGACCCCGCATCTCGGCATGGAGCACCAAACCCTGAACGCCTATGGCGCCGGCTACGCCCAGGAGATCTACGGCTTCGACTGGCTCTTGCACCACGAGCTGTCGCACGAGTGGTTCGGCAACCAGATGACCAATGTCGACTGGGACGACATGTGGCTGCACGAGGCCTTCGGCACCTACATGCAGCCGCTCTATTCGCAGTGGCTGCACGGCGACATGGAATACATGGTCCGCCTGAACGAGATGCGGGTGAAGACCTTCAACAAGTTCCCGATCGTCTCGGGCAAACCGATGGAGGAAGAGGCCGTCTACGACGCCAAGGTCGGGCCAGGAACGGACATCTACTACAAGGGCGCCAACATGCTGCACACGCTGCGCGGCCTGATCGGCGACAAGGCCTTCTTCCAGGCCACCCGGGTGCTGGTCTATGGCCGCCCCGATCCTAAGCCCGGCAACTTCGCGCCGCGCTACGCGGTGACCGGCGATTTCATCAAGGCGGTGAACGACGCGACCGGCGCCGACTACGGCTGGTTCTTCGACGCCTATCTGCGCCACGCGCAACTGCCGGACCTGGTCGAGACCCGCGAGGGCGACGATCTGGTGATGGCCTGGAAGACGCCGGCCGGGCGCTTCCCGATGCCGGTCGAGGTCAAGGTCGGCGACAAGACGGTCACCCTACCGATGACCGACGGGAGCGGCCGGGTGAGGGTGGCGGGCGCGGTTCCGGTAATCGTCGATCCGGGCTCGAAGGTCCTGCGCCGCCAGCCCTATCTGGAGGCCTATCACGCCTGGAAGACGGCCAAGGACGCGTCAGACGCCGCCAAGGCGAAGGCCAAGCCAGCGGGGCAGAAATAGTCATCTTCCGTTGACCGTGTTCCTTCACGGTTTGCGAGGCATGCGGCCTTAGGACTCAGGTCTCCACCGCGAGCCGAGTCCATGCTGACGCCCAACCATGTCGTGACCGCCGCCAAGGCCGTTCTGTTCGTCGGCGCGGGGACCGCCGTCACCCTGATGCTGGGCCCGTACCAGGGCCTGGAGCAGGTGTTCGGCCTCAGCGACAAGGCCGCCCACGCCCTGGCCTTCGGCGGGCTGACGGCGGTGTCGTTCCTGGCCTTCCCGCGCATGCGCCGCAACGACCTGGCGGTCGCCGCGGTCCTGCTGGGCGCCAGCATCGAGGTCGCCCAGTTCTTCGCCCACCGCAGCGCCAGCGTCACCGACCTGGCGGCCGACGCGGTCGGCGTGGCGGTGGTCTATCTGGCCAGCCACATCGAGGCCGTACGCCGCGACGCCCGCGAGCGCGGGGCCATGGATTTCGCCGACATCTCGGCCCAGAAGAACCGCCGCCGCCGTCGTCGCGGCAGCGTGGTCATGCCCGGCGCCAGCGAAGGCATCGAGGCCGAAACGGCTCGCAGCGGCTTCGCCGCTCGCGCCGCCGCGCGGTTCCCGCGCGGGGCGTAAAGGGGGGAGAAAACCCCGCCCTTCGACAAGCTCAGGGTGAGGTTTTCAATCGATCTTCAGCGCCTGCATTCGTCCTCATCCTGAGCTTGTCGAAGGACGAGGGCGTCGCACCGGCCCAGACCCATTTATGGATCAGGTGATCCGCTTGACGCTGACCGGGTCGCTGCCCGGGAAGCTCTCTTCCAGGCCCTCGTCGAGCAGGGCTTCCTGGCGGCTTTCCGAGCACTCGACCTTCTCGGCCAGCTGGTCGTGCTTCTCGCCCTCGGCCAGCGGCTTTTCGGCCAGCTTGGCGTGCGGCGCCTCGATATGACGGTCCTCGGGCTTCAGCTTGGCCTCCGAAGCCGCGTCGGCGGTGCTGGACGCCGTGCCGTGCGTGAAGTGGCGGCCGTCTTCCTGATGATGCTTGTGACCGATCATGATCGGCTTCTCCCGTTCTTCGCCTCAAGGGGCGTCGGGAAGTAAACCCGCCGACCAAGGTGAGGGTTGCTCCGCCCCTCCAGAAACAGGCCGGGCCACAGGCGAGCGTCGACCACCAGACAATCGCCGCGAAGCGCGCTATGCAAACCAGATGCAAAAGTCGCTTCCGCTGCTCGCCTGTCTCCTGCTCGGCGCCTGCGCCGCCACGCCGACACGCGCGCCGGGTCCCACGCCGAGCCTGGCCGTCGAGACCCGCAGCTACGCGACCACGCCCCTGCCCGCGCCGGTCGACCTGCCGCCGGTGGAGGCCTTCGCCGCCGCCGACTTCACCGCTCCGGACGGCGTGCGCCTGCCCTATCGCCTGCTGTCGCCCAACACCAAGGAGCGCCTGCCGCTGGTCGTGGTGCTGCACGGCTCGGGCGCGGTGGGCGACGACAACAAGGCCCAGATGGGCGCCTTCGCCCGCAGCTGGGCCCGCCCCGAGACGGCCAAGGCCTTCCCGGCCTTCGTGCTTGTCCCCCAGGCTCCGACCCGCACGGCCGACTACGCCAAGGGCGTCGACCATCTGCTGGCCTCGCGCCCGGGCGCCAGCCTGCCGGCCATACTGGCCCTGATCGACGATCTGGCGACCCGTCTGCCGATCGACACCGACCGCATCTACCTCGTCGGCTTCTCGATGGGCGGTTCGGCGGCGATGAACGCCGCGGCCGCGCAGCCGGGCAAGTTCGCGGCCGTGGTTGCCTTCTCCGGCGTGCCGCCCGAGCGCGCCCGCGCAGCCAAGGTCGCCCCGACCCCGGTGCTGATCGTCCACGGCGACAAGGACCGCGAGAACCCCTACGCCCCTGACCTGGCCTGGGCCGGCGCCCTGGCCGACGCCGGCGGCGCGGTGCGCTTCGTCTCCTACCGAGGCATGGCCCACGTCGTGCCACCCGACATGATGCACGACAGCGCCTGGCGCGAATGGCTGTTCGCGCAGAAGCGGGGGAAGTAGAGCTTCCCCACTCCCCTTACCCGTCATTCCCGCCCTTGTGGCGGGAAACCCTCTATCAGCCGCAGGTGCGGATGGGGCGACGTGCCGAGCACGTCGCTTGCACCTCACGTGCGAGCGGAACCAGGGGTTCCCGCCACAAGGGCGGGAATGACGGGATGGATTGGTGAGGGCGGCGAGTAGGCCTCGCCCCCTAAAGCCCCGCCCGCGTCAGGGCCTCGCGCACCACCTCGGGCGCGTGGTCGATGACCCGCAGATAGGCCAGCATGGCCGCGTCGGGGCGGGCCTCGCCGTGCTCCAGCTCGCTCAGGGTCGGCAGGGGGATGGCGAAGGCGCGGGAGAATTCGGCCTGCGAGAGACCGCTGCGCCAGCGCACCGCCTGAACCAGGGCGCGGGAAGACCGGACCTCGCTGGGCGCGGCCTTGTCGTCGATGGCGAGATCGGTGGTGGTCACGGCCATAGGATCGCTCCCTTCGCTGCTCTTCTCCCCACAGCCTCTCTATACCCGCTCGATTGCACAAATTCGACGGTCGGGAGTCGTCAATACGACGGTTCGGAGGCTAGAGCGGCCGCAGGTTCACCCCTGGGGCTTGGCCAGCAGCGCCCGCGCCTTGACCTCGACCGCCTCGACGCCCTTCAGCGGGTCGCCGGCGTCGTCGAGGATGTTGGAGAAGCGCTTGAGGTCCTGGGTGCTGATCCGCTTGATCTTGCGGTCGCGCGCCCATTCCATGCCGATCATCTGGCCCAGCTTGCAGGCCTTGGGCAGCAAGGCCGGCTTCTCGGACGCGCCGCCCTTGTTGATCAGCTTGGTGACGATATCGTTCCAGTTGGGCGAGCCGGGGAAGCACAGCGACAGGTCCTGGCAGTTGCCCGTCCAGAAGCGCTTGTACCAGCGGGCGTGCTCGTCGTTCTCGAACCGCAGGCTGCGGGTGGGCTGGACCACGTTCAGGCAATCGCCGCGCACGAACTCCTGCGCGGACGCGGAGCCGGCCATCACGCCGGCGAGCAGCAGGGCCGTCGCCCCGATCGGAAACCGCAACTTCATCCTCCTGATATCCTCCCCCCAGGAGGATCATCACGCCGCCTTTAATCCCGCGCTTCGGACAGAAATGCGGCCGTCGCTTCAATGACTTCGACGAGCGTGAGTCTCTCTATCGTCACCCCTTCGGGCAGGCTTGAAAAGAGCCTGGTGGGGGCGGCCGCATCCAGCATCACGAAGACGCCGCGATCGTCGGCCCGGCGGATCAGGCGGCCGAAGGCCTGGCTGATGCGGGCCCGGGCGATGGAGTCGTCATAGCCCTTGCCGCCGAACTTGGTCCGGCGCGCCTTGTGCAGGATGTCCGGACGCGGCCAGGGCACGCGGTCGAAGACCAGCAGGCGCAAGCTGCGGCCCGGCACGTCCACGCCATCCCTGATCGCGTCCGTGCCCAGCAGGCACGCGTCCTCCTCGGCCCGGAAGATGTCGACCAGGGCGCCGGCCTCCAGCGGATCGACGTGCTGGGCGTAGAGCGGCAGGCCCTTGTCGGCCAGGGGGGCGGCGATGCGCTCGTGCACGGCCTTCAGCCGGCGGATGGCGGTGAACAGGCCCAGCGCCCCGCCGTTGGCCGCCAGGAAGAGCTCGCGCATGGCGGCCGAGACCTGGCGCGCGTCCTCCTTGTTGACGTCGGTGACGACGAAGGCGCGGGCGTTCTTCTCGTAGTCGAAGGGCGAGACCAGGCGCAGCACCTTGGGCGGCTGCGGCAAGCGGGCCGCGCCGGTGCGCATCTCGGCCAGGGCGAAGGGATCCTCCAGCGCCGGATCGACCAGGGTGGCGCTGGTCACCAGCACCCCGTGGGCGGGGCTCAGCACCGCCGCACGCAGCGGCTCGGTCGGATCCACCCAGTGGCGACGGCAGGCGGCGTCGACGACGCGGCCATAGAGGAAGGTCGCCTCGAACCAGTCGACGAAATCGGGATCGTCCTCGGCGTCCTCGTCAATGGCTTTGAGGATCGAGCGCCAGGCCGGCAGGGTCATGCGCGCCCGGCGGTCCAGGCCCCGCAGCGCGCCTTCGATGCGGGCGCGTTCGGACGGGCCCAGGTGCTCGGCGTCCTCGTCGAGCACGTCTTCCAATTGGCGGGCCAGGGCCAGCAGCGGGGCCTCGATCCCGGCCAGGGCGCGGGCGGCCTCGCCGGCCCGCTCGCGCACCAGCTCGACGGCCGGACGGGCGGCGCACTGCATGCCCTGCTCGGGCGTGCCGCGTTCGCTGGAGCGGGCGCGCAGCTGCTCGATGACGGCGACCAGATAGTTCTCGATCGGCCCGATCGGATTGACCTGACCGTCCGGCGGCGCGATCCGCCCTGACCAGCCTTCGCCCGGCAGGGCGGTGGCGGCCTGGATCACCGCGCTCAGGGCTTGGCGGGCGCTTTCCTTGTCGCCCAGGATGTCGAGCAGCCGGGCCTCCAGCCCCCTGCCCCGCCGCCCGCGCCCTTCCGGACCACGGATCCAGCGGCGCAGCTCGGCGGCCTCCGCGCCCGACAGGGCGGCGGAGAAGGCGCTGTCGGCGGCGTCGAACAGGTGGTGGCCCTCGTCGAACACCACCCGCTTGACCGCCGTGGTCTCGTTGTCGCCCTTCAGCCCCCGCGCCGCCCGGGCGCCGTCGAAGGCCGCCTGGGTCATGACCAGGGCGTGGTTGGCGATCACCAGGTCGGCGCGCTTGGAGGCCCGCACGGCCTTTTCGATGAAGCAGACGCGATAGTGCTGGCAGCCGGCGTGGATGCACTCGCCCCGGCGATCGACCAGGTTGGCGGCGCTAGCCTGGGCCGAAGGCGGCACGGAGAACAGGGTCGGCAGCCAGGCCGGATAGTCGCCGCCGGTCATGTCGCCGTCGCGGCTGATCCGCGCCCAGCGCGCGGCCAGGGCCAGGCCCACGAGGTCGCCGTTGCCCAGCTGGGCGCTGTTGACCTGCTCCTGCAGGTTCAGCAGGCAGAGGTAGTTCTCACGCCCTTTGCGCACCACGGCCTTGCGGGCGCGCACCAGGGCGTCGGGATAGATGGCGGCGCTCTCGCGCTCGATCTGGCGCTGCAAAGCGCGGGTGTAGGTGCTGATCCACACCGACGGTCCGTTGGCCTCGGCCCAGACGCTGGCGGGGGCGAGGTAACCAAGCGTCTTGCCGACGCCGGTGCCGGCCTCGGCCAGCATCATCCGCGGCTCGCCTTCGCGTTCCCTCGGCTGGAAGGCGTACGACGTCTCGCGGGCGTAGGTGTCCTGGGCCTCGCGAACCTCGTCCAGCCCCGCGCGGGCCAGCAGCGACTTCAGGCGCTCGGACGCGGCCTCGGGATCGATCGGACGCGACAGCGGCTCGCCGATCGGCGCCTGGTCCTCCCACTCCACCAGCCGCGACCAGACGTCGAGGCCGGAGCTGCGGAACTGGTTGCCGACCGGCACCGAGCGCAGCGCGCCGACCACCGCGGGGCCCCAGGCCCAGCCGGCCCGGGCCAGGGTCTCGGCCACGGCGAGAGCCTCCTCCCGCGAGGGGCGGGGCGTCAGGGCCAGTTCGCGCAGCAGGGCGTCGGCGGCCTCACGCAGGGTCTGGGCCTGGGCGGCCGCGCCGCGCGGCTCGGGCAGGCCCAGGGCCATGGCCAGGCCCACGGCCGACGGCGCGCAGAAGGTGGCCGGACGGGTGAAGGCGTAGAGTTCCAGCACGTCGAAGATCGCCGGGCTGCGGAACGGCGCGTGCAGGTTCAGGCGCTTGGCGGTCATGGCCGCGTGGGCCACCAGCACCGGCCCGTGCTCGAACAGGTCGCGGGCGTCCGGCGGCCGGACGGCGCGGCCCTCGCCCATCCCGTCGGCCACGCCGGCGCGCGGGCCCGGCAGCAGCACCAGGGCCGGGGCAAGGTCGAGACTCGAAGGAAGGGCGCTCACGGCCCGCTGATTAACACTTCACGGCGGGGAAACGAACGGGCAACTGCGCTTCTCTTCGTCGGCCGGCGCTAGCTAAGCCTTTGGATCGTCCGCGCCTCATGCGGCGTTAGCGCGGAGAATTCATTTGGGAGACCCCGCCCGATGCGCCCGCTGATCCCGAGTCTGGCCCTGCTTCTGGCGCTGTCGGCCTGCGCCAGCAATCCGGCCCCGCGCGACACCGTCGCCAGGCTAGACCCGAGCCAGCCGCGCTACGCCAGCCCCAAGTGCCGCAAGGCCCGGGCCGAGGCCGAGCAGTACAACGACCATCGCATCGTCCGCGCCGTCGTCGGCGTCGGCGGCAATGTCGTGGTCCCCTTCGCCGGCGCAGCGGCGGGCACGGCGCTGAGCCACCGCCTGGAGAAGAAGAAGGCCAAGCTGAACCACGCCTTGGCCAAGGCCTGCCTGGACGATCCCCTGGCCCAGAAGGCGGTGGCGGCGCGCTAGAGCGCCAGGGCCTGTTCCAGCGCGAAAGCCAGCGACAGGGCCGCGCCGGTGGTCAGCAGGGTGCGCAGGCGGGGGCGCCAGGCGGGCCCCTCGTGGCTGGTGACGTCCCACAGCCACTGCAGCAGGAACACGAACAGGAAACCGGAAAGCTGCCAGGCGGCGCCGAAGCGCTCAGCCCCCAGCATCAGCGCCACCCCGGCCAGCGGCGGCAGCAGCGACAGCGCCAGCGTCAGCCAGCGCGGACGGAGGTGGTCGATCTCGAGCCCGCAGCGCACGCCGCCGAGATAGGACAGCATGGCCGTCGAATAGGCCAGCAGCGCCACCAGGGCCGGGCCGCGCTGCGAGACGGGGCCGTAACAGAACAGGCCCGAGGCGGCGACGAAGGGAACCAGAGTCGCCAGGCCGAACACCCATACGGTGCGCGGAACCGGCACGCGCTCGCTCACGTGATCCGTCGTCAAGATCAGCACTCCTTCGGAAGGCTCGAGAGCCATCCCCCCACCCCGTCTGCGGCCGTCGGCGTCCCGCCGGTCGCGTAACTCACAGCAACGATAGACCAGACCGCGCGTCGAATTGTTTCACCCGTCGCGGGTTTGCGTCGAAACGATGACTATCACCTAGGTCGGCGCGCAGGTCCACTTGGGATCCACTGGGGGATGCAGCAAGTCCGTAAATACGAAGACGCCCCCGGGACTTGGGTCCCGAGGGCGTCGTCTGGATCGGATGCTCATCGGGCCTAGTAGGCCGAGAGGCGCTTGAGGGTCTCGCCGTCCAGGCCGCCAGAGGTCGGCAGGCTCTGGTCGCGCTGGAAGGCCTGGATAGCCATGCGCAGGGCCGGCGACGACGCGCCGTCCTGCGGACCTTGATAGTAGCCGAGACGCGACAGGGCGCGCTGGGCGGTGGCCATGCCGGCCGACGGCGCGGCGGCGGCGGTCGCCACCAGGGTCGTGCGCGGCGCGGCGGCCAGACGCGAGCGGAACGACTCGGCCGAGCGTTCGGCGATGCGCTGGCTTTCCGGGGTCAGCTGGCCGCGCAGGCGGGTCGCCTGGGTGCGGGCCTCGCCGTCACCGGCGCGGGCCGCGATCAGGTACCAGCGATAGGCCTCGGCCGGGTTCTGGGCGACGCCCGTGCCCTTCTCGTACAGCCGGCCCATGTTGAACTGGCTGTCGACCAGGCCGGCCTCGGCCGCCTTGCGGAACCAGTTGGCGGCCGTCGTCCAGTTCTGCGGGCCGCCCTGGCCGCGCGAGGCGAACAGGCCGACATTGTGCATGGCGCTGGCGTCGCCGCCCTGGGCCGCGCGCTCGTACCAGCGGCGGGCCTCGACCGGATCCTTCTTCAGGCCGCCCTCGCCCATCTCGTACATCTTGGCCAGCACGAACTGGGCTTTGGGCAGGCCGAGGTTGGCGGCCTTGCGCAGCGGGGCGATGCCGGCGCGGTCCTTGGCTTCCAGCAGGCTGACGGCGTCGGCGAACAGGGCCTCTCCGGTGTCCACGTCCGGCTTGGTGGCGGGAGCCGGCGCCGGTGCCGGGACGGCCGCGGCCGCGGCCGCGGCCGAGGTCTGGGCGACCGGGGCCACCACCGCCATGGCCACGCGCGGCTGGGCCGGGGTGGTGTCGGCTTCCGCCGACTTGATCTCGACGTCCGAGGCGCGGCCGGCGATGGCCTTGGCCACGCGGTCGTTGACGCCGACGCCGTCGCGATCGGTCTTCAGGGTGGCGGCGGCCATGCCGACACCCAGCACGGCGGCGCCGCCCGAGACCAGCAGGGCCGCGACCAGGGTCGACGAGGCGCCGCGCTTGGACTTCTTGGGCAGAGCCTTGCCGAAGCCGGCGAACAGCGACTTCGCCGGAGCCTTCTCGGCCTTGGCGGGCTTGATCTTGGCCTTGCTCTCGGCGCCGGCGGCCGCGGCGCGGGCGGCGGCGCGGGCCTGCTCGATGACCTCGCGGGTCGACATCGGGCGGCTCGAGACCGGGGCGGCCTGCGGCTCGGGATCGAAGGCGTCGGCCTCGAAGGCCGGCTCGCGGACCGGCGGGGTCACGGCGAAGCCGTCGGCGGCCTCGAAGTCCTCGTCGGCGAAGCCGGGCGCTTCGGGCTCCTCGATCGGGAAGTCGGGCTCGAACGCGGCGGGCGCGCTGAAGGCCGGAGCCGGGACCGGGGCGGCGGCCGGCGGGAAGCTCGGTTGCGGGAAGGTCGGCTGCTCGAACACGTCCTCGCTGACGGCCTCGCCGCCGAACGAGAAACGGTCCTCGCCGAAGGGCGAGTGCGCCGCGGGCGCCTGACGGGTCGGGGCCGGCGCGGGGGCCGGGGTCTCGGCCAGGCGGCGCTGGGCGTCGGCCAGGCGGGTGTCGATCTTCTCGCGGGCCTCGTCGAGCAGGCGCGCGGTGCGCTCCTCCGACTGGCGGATGCGGTCGATCAGTTCCTGCGAGCTGCGCTCGGCGCGCTGGTTCAGGCGGTCGGTAACCCTAACCACCTGGTCGCCGACATCGTCGATGGCCAGGGCGTTGCGGCGCTCCGAGGCGCTGATGCGCTCGGCCAGCTTCTCGGTGATGCGGGCGATCTCGACGCCCAGCTTCTCCAGGGCCTGGGCCTGGACGCTGTCGTTGCGATTGAGCTTGTGCTCGACGCTGGCGGCGATGCGCGCCACCTCGCCGCCGACCTGCTCGATGGCGTTGGCCTGGCGGGCTTCCGAGGTCTGGATGCGGCGGTTGAAGGCGTCGGCCAGGCCGACGACCTCGCGGCCCATGCGCTCGATGGCCTGGGCCGAGCGCTGCTCGGCGGCCTGAATGTGGGCGGTCATCTCGCCCAGCTTACGCTCCATGCGGTCGAAGCGGCCGTCGGCCGTCTCGCGCAGCTTGGCGGCCATCTCGACCCGGGCGGCCTCCATCTTGGCCGACAGGCTGCCGGCCAGTTCCTCGAGGCGCTTCTGGGCGCTGCCGCCGTCGCCCTCGACGGCCGACAGGCGGTTGTCCAGGGCCGAGAACGAACCGCCCAGCGCCTGCAGCGCCTCGGCGGTGCGGGCCTCGGCGGCTTCCAGGCGCTCCTGAAGACGGGCGACGACTTCTTCCACCACGGCCGAAGCCGGAGCGGCCTCTTTAGCCGCCACCTTGGCTTCCAGCGAGGCGAGGGTCTCGCGGGTGCGGCTTTCGCCTTCGTAGAGGTGGTTGGCCACGCGGCCGACGGCGCTTTCCAGCGCGCGCAGGGCCTCGGCCGAGCGCGGGCCGGCGGCCTCGTTCTCGACGCGGCGCAGGCGCTCGGCGTTGCGGGTCTGCTCGCTCTTGATCTCGTCGGCCAGGCCCTCGAAGCGGGCGGCCACGGCGATCTGCTCGCGCTCGGAGCTGGACAGGCGTTGCAGAGCCCCGCGCACCGACTGGTCGATGCCGGTGATGGCCTGGGCCGAGCGGGCCTCGGCGGCCTCGATGCGCTGGGTCAGGCGGTCGAGCGCCGTGGCCATCCGGCCCACCTCGTCGGCGGGATGCTCGGGGGCCTCGATGCGCGGCGGCGCCTCGACGCGGTCGGCCTCAAGGTAAATGGCGCGGCCGTTCGAACGGCCAGTATCGTTAACGGGATCGGCGGGCGGAGCATCGAAACCGGCGGAATCGCCTTCGATGATCATCCGGTTCAGCCACTCACCGAGGGTCATGCCCGAGCGACGGGCGAGGTCCTTGGCGACCTCCCGTGCTTTCGGGTCAATACCCTTTACGCTCCATGGAGCCGCGGCAGTCATGCGAATCGTTCTCCCCGCACCTGGGGACCCACGCTAGTCACCGATTCCTAGCGTGTAAACGCGACCGAAACGCTAGATGTAGCGTTCCTGTGGACAGGTTAACAGACACAGTTACCAAGGTATGTACAGAGGATTCGGTTCCCGTGTGTTAACGCGCATTAACCTATTGCCAGGCCGATTGTCGCAGGCCATTTGCGGCCGATGGACATGATCCCCACCCTGATCGCGGGCGCGACGACGATCGCCCTGACCGTGCTTTTCGGCTGGCTGGGCGCGCGTCCTTCCAACCCCGCAAGGGGTCCGCGCATGGCGCCGTGGCGTCCGCTGATGATGGTGACGGCGGTGGCGACCCTGCTTCTGGCCGCTCACGCGCTCAATCTGCTGGGCTTTAAGACGGGCGACCCGCGCTATTAGGTCGCGGCCGCTTGGTCAGTCCGGAGACGCCGCCGGACGACATCAGGCCGATGTCGGCGAGCAGAAACGGGATCGCCCAGCGACGAGGTGCCGCAATGTAGCGCGGCTGCCAGACCGGATCGTACTTGTCCTTGTAGCGTCGCACGCCCTGGAAATTGTAGATTCCCTCGCCGCGCTCGTAGAGCAGGCGACCCACGCGCGACATGATCGGGGCCAGCGGGCGGTCGTCCAGACCCGCCAGCGGGGCCATGCCGAACTCGAACGCCGTATAGCCCTCCGCCTTGCCCCACTGCAGGAGCTCGACGAACAGGTAGTCCATGATGTTCTTGGGCGCCTCGTCGGAGTAGCGCATCAGGTCCATCGAGAACGAGGCCTTGTGGGCCGTGGTCCACAGGGTGGCGAAGGCGACGATGCGGCCTTCCGAGCGCACCAGGGCGACCGGGAACTCGGCGACGTAGCGCGGATCGAAGCCGCCCATCGAGAACTGCTTCTCGCCGCCGGCGTGGTGGGCCAGCCAGGAGTCGGAGATCACCCGCAGTTCGGCCATCACCGTCATGGCGGCGCCGGCCGGGATCATTTCGAACGCCGCCCCGCCCTCGCCCGCCTTGCGCCAGTTGCGGCGCAGGACTTCGCGGCGGCGGCCGGCCAGGGAGAAGCTCTCCAGCGGCACCACCGCGCTCTCGCCGGTCTTCTGGATGGCCAGACCCAGATCCACGGTGTCGGGCAGGTCCTCGGGACCCAGGGCGTAGAAGCCGGCCCGCGCCGCATGGGCGTCGGCCAGCTCGCGGAAACGCCAGAACAGTTCCATGCGCTCGTCGTCGCGACCCACGGGCGGGCCCATGGCGATCCACGAGCGGCGGCGCACGCCGAACATCAGGAAGCTCTCGCCCGAGGCCGAGAACAGGAAGCGCTTGTCGCCCAGCAGGGCCAGGTTCGAGGCCGGCTCGGCGGCTTCCGCCTTGGCCAGGATCGCCCGCACGCGGTCGAAGTCGGGATCGGTGTCGTCCACGACCGGCGGCGTCGCCGGGGTGGCGATCAGCCGCCACAGGCCGATGCCCATCAGCACCACCGCCGCGGCGATCGACGAGCGGATGGCCCGCGCGGCCTCCTTGTCGCCCATAATCCGCATCCACGAGCGGTCGGCGTATTCGGTGTGGTGGAACATCCACCAGCCCAGGAAGGCCGCCCCGCCGATGGCCGCGGCCGCCGACAGCAGCCAGCCGGGCGTGATCTCCATGCGCGACAGGGCCGCCTTGCGCGGGAAGGCCTCGTGGAACGGCACGATGGCCAGGAAGAAGACGCTCAGCATCGCCGTCTCTTCCCAGTTCAGCCCCTTGAAGATCGCCAGCACCGCGCCGGCCGCCAGCATCACCAGGGTCGCCCACCAGGCCGCGTCCAGCCGCGCGCGCAGGCCGAAGGCCAGCAGCACCAGAACCAGGCCCAGGATCGACGAGACGAAGTGGCTGATCTCGATCAGCGCCGACGGGGCGAAGGCCAGCAGGATGGCGAAGCGCGTGGGTTCCGACGGCGTCGCGCCCGAGGCCAGCAGCAGCACGCCGGCCGAAGCGGCCAGGATCGCCGCCAGCGTCGGCGCGATCGCCAAGGCGGCGGGTCTCAGTTCTGGCGCGGACATCAAGACCCCTGATCGGCGAATCCCGGACCGGGAAACGTCATCGGCGCTTCTATAACGCCTTCGGGACGTTCCCGTCGCGCGTCGCGATGCGAACGATTGTTTGAATCGACTTGCTCCCAGCGTTCCGTGGCGTAGTCTGCCCTCCGAAGCGGGCCGCAAGCGCCCGAGACGAACCAGGGAGCCCCCGCCATGGCCGACTTCGGCGCCACCGAACTCGACACCTTCCGCGCCGAAACGCGCGCCTGGCTGGAGGCCAACTGCCCGCCCTCCATGCGCACCCCGATCGCCGACGAGAAGGAAGCCCCCTGGGGCGGCGCCAGGGCGCAGTGGAAGAACCCCGACGCCAAGCTCTGGCTCGATCGCATGGCCGACAGGGGCTGGACCGCGCCGATGTGGCCCAAGCAGTACGGCGGCGGCGGCCTCTCGAAGGCCGAGAACAAGGTGCTTGAGCAGGAACTGCGCCGCATCAAGGCCCGCCCCGCCCTGATGAGCTTCGGCGTCTGGATGCTCGGCCCCGTCCTGCTGGAATACGCCACCGAGGAGCAGAAGCAGCGCTTCCTGCCCGGCATCGTCCGCGGCGAGACCCGCTGGTGCCAGGGCTACAGCGAGCCCGGCGCCGGCTCCGACCTCGCCGCCCTCCAGACCAAGTGCGAAGACAAGGACGACCACTGGCTGATCAACGGCCAGAAGGTGTGGACCAGCTATGCCGACCAGGCCGACTGGATCTTCTGCCTGGTGCGCACCGACACCTCCAAGAAGCACGAGGGCATCTCGTTCGTGCTGTTCGACATGACCTCGCCCGGCGTCGAGGCCCGCCCGATCAAGCTGATCAGCGGCTCCTCGCCGTTCTGCGAGACCTTCTTCGACAATGTGAAGGTCCCCAAGGAGCAGTTGGTCGGCAAGGTCAATGGCGGCTGGGAGATCGCCAAGCGCCTGCTCCAGTACGAGCGCCAGAACATCAGCGCCTCGGGCTTCGGCGGCAACGCCGGGCTCGACGTGGCCGAAGCCGCCAAGACCCATGTCGGCGTCGACAGCGAAGGCCGGATCGCCGACGGCGACCTGCGCACCCGCATCGCCGCCCACAAGATGGACGCCCACGCCTTCCTGCTCACCGTTCGCCGGGCCGAAGCCGAGTCCAAGACCGGCTCTGGCCCCAGCGCCGCCGTCTCGATCATCAAGTACGCCGCCGCCAAGATGAACCAGGAGCGCACCGAGCTGCTGGTCGAGGCCCTGGGCCTGCAGGGCCTGGGCTGGGAGGGCGAAGGCTTCACCCCCGACGAGATCGCCGCCCTGCGCGCCATGCTGCGCGCCAAGGGCAACTCCATCGAGGGCGGCACCAGCGAGGTGAACCTCAACGTCGTCGCCAAGCGCGTGCTTGGCCTGCTCGATCACCAGTGAGACGCTCCCGCTGACGCTGGGAGAAAGCTCATGATCGAGTTCTGGTACGAGTTCGCCTCCACCTACTCCTACCCCGCCGCCATGCGGGTGGAGGCCCTGGCCGAGCAGGCCGGGGTGGCGGTGGCGTGGCGGCCGTTCCTGGTCGGGCCGCTGTTCCACGAGCAGCAGGGCCTGACCGACAGCCCGTTCAACGCCTTCCCGGTCAAGGGCGACTACATGTGGCGCGACCTGGCGCGGGTCTGCGACCGCGAGGGCCTGCCGCTGCATCATCCCAGTCAGTTCCCGCGCAACGGGCTCCTCGCGGCTCGCGTAGCGATCTGCGGGCTGGAGGACGGCTGGACGCCGGCCTTCAGCCGCGCCGTCTACCAGGCCAACTTCGTCGACGACCTCGACATCTCCAGCCCCGAGGTCCTGGCGCCGCTGATCGCCAGCGTCGGGGCCGGACCCGAGCACGTCCTGGCCGCCGCCCAGTCCGCCCCGGTCAAGGACCGGCTGAAAGACCACGTCCGCCAGGCCCGCGAGCGCGGCCTGTTCGGCGCCCCTTCCTTCGTCACCACCGACGGCGAGCTCTTCTGGGGCAACGACCGTCTCGAACAGGCCCTGGAATGGGCCGTCCGTCATCAAGACCCGGAGCAAGCCTGACATGGCCGTCCTGACCGAAGAACAGACGATGCTGCGCGACGCGGCCCGCAGCTGGGCCCAGGAGAGCGCCCCGGTCTCGGCCCTGCGCAAGCTGCGCAACGAGGGCTCCAAGCAGAGCTTCGACCCGGCCGCCTGGGGCGAGATGGGCCAGATGGGCTGGGCCGGCGTGGTCGTGCCCGAAGCCCACGAGGGCTCGGGCTTCGGCTATCTGGGCCTCGGTTTGATCCTGGAGGAGACCGGCAAGACCCTGGCCGCCTCCCCGCTCCTCTCCACCGCCCTGATCGCCGCCAGCGCCCTGGAGCTTGGCGGCTCCGACGCCCAGAAGGCCGCCTGGCTGCCGAAGATCGCCACCGGCGAGATCGTCGCTTCCCTGGCCGTCGACGAGCACGCCCACCACAACCCGACTCGGATCGCCTTGTTCGCCAGCGAAAAGGGCAATGGGTACAAGCTGAACGGAACCAAGACCTTCGTCCTCGACGGCGAAGCCGCCGACCTGCTGATCGTCGCCGCCCGCACCAGCGGCAAGAGCGGCGACACGGACGGGATCACTCTGTTCCTCGTCCCCGGTGACGCCCCGGGCGTCACCCGCACTCACCTGTCGCTGGTCGACAGCCGAGGCGCGGCCAAGATCACCTTCGACAACGTCGAGGTCGGCGCCGACGCCGTCCTTGGCCAGGAAGGCCACGGCTGGGCGATCCTCGAGCCCGTGCTCGACCGCGCCTATGCGGGGCTGGCCGCCGAGATGCTGGGCACGGCCACGGCAGCCTTCGAGATCACTCTCGACTACCTGAAGACCCGCACCCAGTTTGGCCAGGTGATCGGAACCTTCCAGGCCCTGCAGCACCGCGCCGCCAAGTGGTTCACCGACCTGGAGACCACCCGCTCCTGCGTCGAGGCCGCCCTGGAGGCCTTCGACGCCGGCGCCGACAGCCGGGCGCTCGCCTCCCTCGCCAAGGCCAAGGCCAGCGAAGTGCTGCACCTGGCCTCCAACGAGATGGTCCAGATGCACGGCGGCATCGGCATGACCGACGAGCACGACGCGGGCCTCTACATGAAGCGCGCCCGCGTGGCCGAGGCCCTGTTCGGCGGGGCGGCGTTCCACCGCGACCGCTACGCCCGGCTGATGGGTTTCTAGAACGAGGCGGGCGGGACCTTCACCCTAGGAACCGCCCTCCCCGCAACCGGTTCTCTTGCCCTACCCACAACGGCAGGAGCCCCCATGAGCACCGACCCCAACGACAAGGCCGCCGTCGAAAAGCGCCTCTGGAAGGAGATCGACGACGCCCGCTTCGGCATGCTGGGCCTCGTCCACAGCCACCAGCACTTCCAGCCGATGACCGCCTTCGCCGAGCCCGAGGACGGCGCGATCTGGTTCTTCACCCGCGACGACACCGACCTGGCGCAGGCCGTCCTGGCCGACGGCGGCGACGCCATGTTCGTGGTCCAGGCCAAGGACGGCGACTTCCAGGCCTGCGTCGGCGGCCGTCTCAGCCGCGACCACGACACCGCCCGCATCCAGCGCTGGTGGTCGCCCGTGGTCGCCGCCTGGTATCCCGACGGCAAGGACGACCCGCACCTGACCCTGCTACGCCTCGACGCCCGCGACGCCGAGCTGTGGATCTCCAAGGGCGGCGCCGTGCGCTTCGCCTGGGAGATCGCCAAGGCCAACCTCACCGACCGCACGCCGGACCTGGGCGATCGGGCCCATATCGGCATCGCCTGACGTCAGACGGCGGACGATCCGCGATCACGGGCCGCGCCGGCTTACGGCGCGGCCTTTTCGTTGCGTCACCCTTGGCGCGCCCCTTTGATTTCTTTGTAGTTTCGGCCTGGACCAACACACTCCGTCGGGAACCCGACATAAGCCATATAGTCGGAGCTATTGAAGGTCATACGGACACAATATAGCCCCAACTCGATTTAGTTCCGACGACGCCTGCATTGCGTCGGCTACCTGACAGCGCCGCACCCCAGTCCTGCCTATAGCTTGCAACCCTTGCCGCAAGCCGGCGTTCGATTCGCCATGACAGGGCCTCTACACCCCTTGAAGAACCGTCTGCTCGCTTCCTTGTCCCCCGAGGATTTCGGCTACATCGCCGCCCAGTTGTCCCATCAGGACCTGGAGAAGGGGAAGCTGCTGTACGATCCCGGCGATCAGATCGACACGGTCTACTTCCCGCACGACTGCGTCATCTCGCTGATGACGCTGATGGAGAACGGCGCGGCCATCGAATCCGCCACCGTCGGCCGCGAGGGCGGCCTCGGGCTGATGGCCGCCATCTCGCCGCGCCAGTCGCTGTCGCGCGCCATCGTCCAGGCGCCAGGCGGCGTCTCGCGCATCAGCGCCACGGCCCTGCGCGACGGCGTCGAACGCAGTCCGCTGTTGCGCGACCTGATCGAGCGCCACAACGAGGCGCTGTTCGGCCACGCCATCCAGTCGGTGGCCTGCAACGCCCTGCACGCGGTGGAGGCGCGGTTCTGCCGCTGGCTGCTGGGCTTCCGCGACCGGATAGACGTCGACACCATAAGCCTGACCCAGGAGTTCCTGGCCGACATGCTGGGCGTCCAGCGCACCACGGTCACCGCCGTGGCCGGCGCCCTGCAGGCCAAGGGCCTGATCCGCTACCGCCGCGGCGTCGTCGACATCCTCGACCGCCCGGGCCTCGAGGCCATCGCCTGCGAATGCTACGGCGCGGTGCGGAAGGGGTATGAGCGCCTGCTGCCGGAACCGTTCGGCAGTTAGGCGCTGGCGCGACCATGAACCACCTCTCCCATAGGGAGAGGGAGGGGCCCATGCGCAGCATGGGAGGGTGAGGGGTTACACCGTGGGCGGTCCCACCCCCTAGAACTCCAGTCAAAAGAAAAGGGGCAAGCCGGCCTGCGGCTTACCCCCTCACCCTCCCACGCCTTCGGCGCGGGCCCCTCCCTCTCCCCATGGGAGAGGTTGGAAATTGCTACCGTTTGCGCACCGGGAACGGCGCGTGGGTCAGGCGCAGCAGGTTGGCCGCCCCCGGCGCGCCGAACGGCGTGCCAGCGACGATCAGGATGCGCTCGCCGGGCTTGGCGAGTTCCAGCTCCAGGGCCCGGGCGGCGGCGTCGGTGGTGACGACCTCCAGGCTGTCGGGCTGGGCGCTGACGCGCGGCTCGACACCCCAGACCAGGGCCATGCGGCGCACGGCCTCGATCTTCGGCGACAGGGCCAGCACCGGCTGCAAGGGCCGCTCGCGCGCCAAACGACGCGCGGTGGCGCCCGTGGTGGTGAAGGCCACCAGGCACTTGGTCGAGCCCGACTTGGCCGCGCCGGCGGCCGCGACCACCAGCACGTCGGCGTCCTCGTCGACATGCGGCTGCTCGGCCTGCATCAGCTCGGGCCAGCGCGGGTCGCGTTCGACGCGCTCGATGATGCGGTTCATCATCGCCACCGACTCTTCGGGATAGTCGCCGGCCGCGCTTTCGGCCGACAGCATCACCGCGTCCGCGCCCTCGTAGACGGCGTTGGCCACGTCCGAGGCCTCGGCTCGGGTCGGGGTCGGCGAGCTGGTCATCGACTCCAGCATCTGGGTGGCGACGATCACCGGGATGCCGCGCTCACGCGCCGCCCGCAGGATCTCCTTCTGCGCCACCGGCACCTCTTCCGGCGCCATTTCGACGCCGAGGTCGCCACGGGCCACCATCACGCCGTCGCACAGATCGAGGATCGGACCCAGGGTCTGAAGCGCCTGGGGCTTTTCGATCTTGGCCAGCACCGCGGCGCGGCCTTCGACGATGCGGCGCAGCTCGGCCATGTCTTCCGGCGCCTGCACGAACGACAGGGCGATCCAGTCGACGCCGAGGCGCAGAGCGAAAGCCAAGTCCTCGCGGTCCTTCGGCGTCAGGGGCGACATCGGGATGATGACGTCCGGCACCGCCACGCCCTTGCGTTCCGACAGCTTGCCGCCGTTGACGACCGTGGTGTTGGCGTAGCCGGGGCCAGCCTCGTTCACGGTCATCCGCAGCTTGCCGTCGTCGAGCAGCAGGGTCGCGCCCGGCTTCATCGCCGTCAGGATCTCGGGGTGGGGAAGATGAACCCGCGTCTCGTCGCCCGGGGTCGGGTCGGAATCGAACCGGAAGGCCTGGCCGGGCTTCAGCTGAACCGGACCGTCGGCGAACTTGCCGACGCGCAGCTTGGGCCCTTGCAGGTCGGCCAGGATGCCCAGCGGACGACCGACCTCCGCCTCCGCCGCGCGGATGGCGGCGTAGACGGCGGCATGGGTCTCGTGGGCGCCGTGGCTGAAGTTCAGCCGGAACACGTCGGCGCCGGCCTTGGCCAGCTTGACGATCATTTCCGGTGAGGCCGAGGCCGGACCGATGGTGGCGACGATGCGGGAACGACGCGCGCGGATCATGCGGCCGCTCCTTTGTTATTTTTGGGGGTTATTTGGGACAGAAAGCGTCGCCCTCGTTGGACGCCAACTGGATTTCGGTGAGCGAAATCGTCAGCGGCCCCGAGGTGCTCAGGCCGAACGGAGAGGAAACGTGCGCCATTTGGGCGCCCGCCGCCTGGAAACAGGAAAGTTTGATCTTGGCTGTACGCCATTCGCTGTTTTTCAAACCTGACAACGTTGACGTTACGTCTAGCCGTCCACCGCAGGATTCGCCACAACCGACAGTCAGATAAACCGGCGCCGTCGGCGCCTTGTCGACCCGCCAGCGCACCATCACCGCCATGTCGCCGGTGGTCTGGCGCGAGAGGTCCACGGGCGGCCCCTGCACGGCCAGCAGGCCTTCGCCCTCCCCGGTCCAGGTCGCCTGGCGGCCGTTCTCCTGGGCGTCGGCGTCGATCGTCTTGACCGCCCCCGCGCCCGAGAAGCTCAGCATCCATGGCGCCGGAACACGGCCGGCCACGAAATAGCGGTCGACGCTGGCGGCGGTTCCCAGGTCGCCGGCGTTCTCCAACAGCTCTCCGACCTTGGCCGGCTTGGCGTAGCTCAGGCCATAGCCGTAGGCGAACTGCGGGTCGTAGCCCGGCTGGCCGCGGTTCAGCGGGCCCTGGTCGGCGCGCTTGGGCCAGCTGAACGACAGCTTGCCGGTGAAGTCGCGCCTGGACTTGCCGTCCTTGCCCGCCACCAGCACGTCGGCGACGCCGCCGCCTTCCGAGCCCGGCAGCCAGGCGGCCACGAAGGCGTCCGAAGCGTTGATCTCCGGGTTGGTCCACAGCGGACGGCCCGACAGGAACACCGCCACCACCGGAATCCCTTGCGCCTTCAGCTTCTTCAGCAGCTCCAGATCGGTCTTGCCGTTGGGCTGATAGGCCAGGTTGGCCACGTCGCCCTGGAACTCGGCATAGGGATCCTCGCCGAACACCACGATGGCCACGTCGGGCTTCTGGCCAGAGAACTTGCCGTCCTTGGCCAGGGTCGCCTTGCCGCCGGCCGCCTCGACCGCTTCCTTCAGCCCGCCCCAGATCGACTGGCCATGCGGGAAGTCCGCATTGGTGTTGCCCGTGCCCTGCCAGGTCAGCGTCCAGCCGCCCGAGGCCTTGCCGATGTCGTCGGCCGCGCCGGCCACCAGCACGTTCGCTCCTGATTTGATCGGCAGCACGCCGTCGTTCTTCAGCAGCACCAGCGACTTGGCCACCGCCTCACGCGCCACAGCGCGGTGATCGGCCGAGCCCAGACGGTCGAACTTACCCTGCACCTGCGGCGCGACGCGGTCGAACAGGCCGGCCTTGACCTTGACCCGCAGGATGCGGCGCACGGCGTCGTCCAGCCGCGCCATCGGGATCTCGCCCGACTTCACCTGCTTCAGCGTGTTCTCGTAGAGGCCCTTCCAGCTGTCGGGGGCCATGTACATGTCGAGGCCTGCGTTCATCGCCTGCGGGCACGAGACGTTCGAGCAGCCCTCGAGCTGGCCGTGGGCGTTCCAGTCGCTGACCACGAAGCCCTCGAAGCCCAGCCGGCCCTTCAGCACGTCGGTGATCAGGGTCTTGTTGCCGGTGATCTTCTGGCCGTTCCAGCTGGAGAACGAGGCCATCACCGTCAAGATGCCGGCGTCGATGCTGGGCGGATAGCCCTGGGCGTGGACGGCCACCAGCTCCTGCTCGGAGATCAGGGCGTCGCCCTGGTCGCGGCCGTCATGGGTGCCGCCGTCGGCCAGGAAATGCTTGGCGCTGCCGGCGATGCGGCCCGGCGCGATCGGCTTGCCGGCGACGAGCTTGCCTTGCAGGCCCAGGGTCATCGGCCCCGAATAGCTGGCGACGATCTCCGGATCCTCGCCATAGCCCTCGTAGCTGCGGCCCCAGCGGTCGTCGCGCGGCACGGCCACCGTCGGGCCGAAGGTCCAGTCGCCGCCGGCCACGGCCACCTCTTCGGCGGTCGCCTGGCCGATGCGCTCGATCAGGGCCGGGTCGCGCATCGCGCCCAGGCCCACATTGTGCGGAAAGATCGTCGCCCCGACGATGTTGTTGTGACCGTGCACGGCGTCGATGCCGAACAGCAGCGGGATCGGCGTGCGGCCCGGACGCTTGGCCAGGGCCTCCTTGCGGTAGGAGTCGATCAGATCGGTCCAGGCCTTGGGCGTGGCGCGGTCGTTGCCATCCGGCGCCGAGTTGCCGCCGGCCAGGATCGAGCCCAGAGGATAGGTCGCCAGGTCCGCCGGGGTCATCGAGGCGATGTCGCCCTGGATCGTCTGGCCGACCTTCTCCTCGACGCTCATCTTCTTCATCAGGTCGGTGATGAAGGCTTCGGTCTTGGCGTCGGTGATGCTGGCCGGGCTCTTGGCCGCCGGCCAGGCCTCGGGGTGGGCGGTCGTCTGCGGAGTGGTCGCGATCAGGGGCTGGGCCAGCACGGGCAAGGCCAGACCGGCGGCGAGCGCCGGCAGCGAGGCGCGAAGAAGCAGGCGACGAAGGTTCATGGCGGGGCCCCTGGATCGAGAGACTGGAAAGCGGAAAAGAACGGCGCGGCGGATCCGCCGCGCCGCAGTGGGAGCAACCCCTTGCAGGAGGGGTCTCCAGAGGTCCGCCCGACGACCGGGGGGGACCGGCGGCCGTCGGGCGTCATCCCCACCGACGCAGGGCGTCGGCGCTGGAGCGGGATGAAGACGATGCACTCAGGAGGGCCGGGCGCGGTTTCGCGCCGCACGGCCCCAACGGTTTCCTTCCCTTGTTTCTTTTCGATCCGCCGCGCCGAGGGCCTGTCGAGGCGCTCGGCGATAGCGGTCACATTTGTCAGACACCATGAATTGACAGCGCTGTCCATCCTCTTTTGGCGTCCGTGGAAGCCTCGCTCCAGGATCGCCTTTTCGCTGCTCAAGCCGCCGGCCGGGCCCGCGCGGCGATGGCGTCGAGCACCGCGTCATGGCTCGCCGCCTCGGCAACGCCCTGCGCCACCCTGCCCCGCCAACCGGCCAGCCCGGCCCGTGTCTCGGCGAGGTTGGAGAAGTTCACCAGCGGGTCATAAGCCGCCGGCCGAACGCCCATCCCCTCCAGCACGTAGAACCACGACAGGTCGGTGAAGAGCTCGCCTGGCCGGAACGGAATGCGGCCCGTGCCGCGATAGAGCTCCAGCCTTTCGGCCAGGGTGTCAGGGATCGCCGCCGCCCGCTCGCGCCAGAACGGCTCTTCACGGCGGGTCGGCTGGTAGTGCAGCACGATGAAGTCGCGCGCGGCCTCGTATTCGGCGATCAGCCCATTGTTGTAGGCGGCGATGTTGGCCGGGTCGAAATCCTTGTCGGGGAAGTGGTCGAGCAGCTTCATCAGGCCGCTGGTCACGAAGTGGATGCTGGTCGACTCCAGCGGCTCCAGGAAGCCCGACGCCAGGCCCAGGGCCACGACGTTGCGGCTCCAGAACGCCTTGCGCCGCCCGCCCGTGAACCGCAGGAGGCGCGGCTCCGACAGCAGGGGTCCGGCCTCGCGGGTGAGATCGGCCAGGGCCTCGTCGTCGCCGACGTGGGCGCTGGAATAGACATAGCCGTTGCCGGTGCGGTGGCGCAGCGGGATCTGCCAGCGCCAGCCGGCCGGCCGCGCGGCGGCCTGGGTGAAGGGCGGCGGGTTCGGATCCCGCGCCGTCAGGCCGGCCACCGCCCGGTCGCAGGGCAGCCAGCGGCTCCAGTCCTCGTAGCCGGTCTTCAGCGCCTCCTCAATCAGCACGCCGCGAAAGCCACTGCAGTCGATGAAGAGGTCGGCCGCCAGATGGCCGCCGCCCTTCAGGGCCACGGCCTCGACGAAGCCGTCGCCCCGCAGCACCGCGCCCTCGACCTTGCGCTCCAGCCGCGTGACGCCGCGTCGCTCCGACCAGGTTCGCAGGAAGCGCGCCACAAGGCCGGCGTCGAAATGCAGGGCGTGGCGCAGGCCGCCGCTCGGCCCCACGCCCCCGGCCCGGGGATCGGCGAAGGCCATCCTGCCGGCGTCGCCCAGGGCGGCCGACAGGTTGTAGGCCTCGACGCGGGGATCATCGCCCGCCGCCCGCAAGCGGTGCCACATGTTGTGGAAGGGCCGCCGGTCGATCGTGGGGCCGAAGGTCCCGAACGGATGCCAGTAGCGCTCGCCGGGCGTGGTCCAGTCGTCGAAGCGGATGCCCAGCTTGAAGGTGCCCTCGGTGGCGACCATGAACTCGGCCTGGTCGATCTCCAGCAGCCGCAGGAAATCGACGATCGGCGGGATGGTGGCTTCGCCCACGCCGACGGTCGGGATGTCGGCGCTCTCGACCAGGGTGATCGAGGTTCCCGTGCCGCGCAGCACCTGGGCCAGCACCGCCGCGGCCATCCAGCCCGCCGTGCCGCCGCCCAGAATGACGATGGAGCCGATCGCGCGATCCATGCCGCCCTCCTCCGCTCGTTTTCAGGAAGACAGAAAAGAACGCCGGCGGCGGCTTGCAGCCCGCCGCCGGCGCAGGGTGGTTAGAGACCCAGCTTGAACCGCGCGCCCAGCACGATCCGGCGGTCGCCGGTGGCGTAGCGGAACGGCAGGTTCTCCCACTGCAGATAGCGGCCGGTGGGCTCCTCGGTCAGGTTGATGCCCTCCAGCACGATCTTGATCGCCGGGGTCACCGCATAGCCGACCTGGGCGTCGAGCTGGCCATAGGCCCGCTCCCAGGTGCCCAGGCTGTGGCGGTCGGTTCCCGAACCGAACGAGAAGTCGCCCTGGTAGCTCTTGTCGCGCCAGGCGTAGGACACCCGGGCCTCGAAGCCGTGGCCTTCGTAGTAGCCCTGCAGGTTGAAGGCGTGCTTGGCGACGCCCGGGATCGGCAGGTTGCTGTCGTAGTCGTTCGACTTCGAGGTCTCGGAGTCGGAGTAGGTGTAGTTGGCGTTGAAGCCGAACCCGTTGTCGAAGGCGTACTGGGCGGCCAGTTCGACGCCCTTGATGCTGCCGCCGTCGCCGTTCACCGGAGCGGTGTAGACGCCCAGGGTCGCCCCTTCGACCGAACCGTCGGCCACGGTGCGCGGCACGGTGTCGGTCTGGATGAACGAGTCGACGCTCTTGTAGAAGAACGCCCCCGAGATGATGCCGCTGGCGCCGATGTAGCGCTCATAGGCGATGTCGAACTGCGAGGCGCGGTACGGGTCGAGGTCCGGGTTGCCGCCGCTGCCGTTGGTGTAGAGGAAGCGGTTGAGGTTCGGACCCGGCGTCGAGCTGCGGGTGAAGTTGAAGGCCGAGCCCTGGCCCAGCTGGAACAGGTCCTGGCGGGACACGACGCGGGCCGCCGAGACGCGCACCTTGTCGCTGTCGTTGATGTCGAACACCGCGCTCGCGCTGGGCAGGACGTCGGTATATTCGCGCGTCGTCTTGATGGCGTCCGGATTGGCGATGACGCCGTTCCAGCTGTCGGTGCCCCAGTACCAGGGCGAGGTCGGGGTGCCGCTGGAGTCGATGGTCAGCTCGGTGCGGACCACGCGGACGCCGGCGTTGACGTGATAGCTGTCTTCACGCCCGCCCAGGTCGACCATGCCGTAGCCGGTCGTCGTGCGCTCCTTGATCCGGAACGACTGGATCGGGTCGGCGAACTTCTTGAACGGCGTCGAGGGATAGAGGGCCGACAGCCAGGCCGTCGGGTTGCTCATCTGGCTGCGGTTCTGGAACAGCGCGGTGATGCCGCCCACGGTCAGGGTCTCGAACCGGCCGGGCGTGGTGGCCGCGGTCTGGTAGGGCGTGATCAGGGCCGGCGAAGCGCCGAAGCGGCCGTCGTCGGTGGCCGTCTGACCGCAGTTCGGACGACCCGCCGTGCCGGCCGGCAGGCCGCACGACTTGAAGCCGATGGCCCCGTCCTGGAAGTAGCCGTACGGGGTCCAGTCGCCCAGGCCCAGGGCATGGGCGTTCAGCTCGCCCTTGCCCGAATAGTCGGCCAGCAGCTGCCAGAACTCGGAGTCGATCTTGCGTTCGGCGTAGCGCACGCCGGCGCTCAGCACGAGGCTGCCGGTCTCGCCGAATTCGGGGCGGTACTTCAGGTCGCCGCGGATCGAGGTGTTGTCGATCTGGGTGTCTTCGCCGAACACCCAGTGCGACTTGGCGAACACGCTCGACGGCGTGGTGAACTGCGCCGCATTGGCCGGGGTGAACTTCGGATTGTCGCCGTTGGCGTAGCTGTAAGTGAAGGTCGCCGGCGCGGTGGCGTTGGGCACCAGGCCCGCCGCCGTGCCGTTGCGCACGGTGTACTGGGTGTAGCGCACGTCGGCGTTGGCGCTGGAGCTCTGGTAGTCGGCGGTCGAATAGGCCCCGCGCACGCTGCCGGTCAGCCGCCCGCCGTTGTCCCAGTTCAGGGCGACCTGGAAGTTGTCGGTCTTGGCCTCGGCGTTCTGGAAGTACGAGGTGCCTTCGGCCGAGTTGGCGGTCACCGTGCCCGACTGCAGCACGCCGTTGCCGTCGACGCTAGCGCCGGCCGCATAGGTGGCGTTCTCGTTGGCGAACGGGAACTTGATCGAGGATTCGCTGGTCTTGATCTTCAGGTCCGAGTGGAACCAGTCGCCGGTCAGCTGCAGGGCGTCGGTCACCGCGAAGTCGAGGTTCAGCGAGGCGCCCAGGCGCTTGCGGTCCAGGTCGCGATAGGTGGCGTAGCGGTATTCCGGCGACCACACGTCGAGGGTCGCGCCGCCGGCCACGGGGCGGTCGTTATAGGCCCAGCCGCCGCGGTTCTCGCCGCCCAGCACGTCGGTGTGGGTCTCGGTCTTGTCGTACGAGATCGTGCCCAGCACGGCGAAGCGGTCGCTGAACTTGTAGCCCAGCACCAGCGAGCCGGTCGGGTTCCAGTCGGTCTCGCCGGCCTTGTTGCCGCGCAGGTCGCCGGCGATGGTGATGTCGTCGCGCAGGCTGCGGGCGTTGCGGGTCTTCAGGTTGATGATGCCGCCAAGGCCGCCTTCCAGCAGCGAAGCGTCGGGCGACTTGTAGACGTCGACCCCGCCGATCAGCTCGGACGGGATGCCTTCCAGCGAGTTGGTCTGGTTGATCTTGCCTTCACCGAGGCGGAACAGCTCCAGGCCCGAGACGAAGATGTCGTTGTTGAGCACCGTGACGTTCTGGTCGAGGCCGCGGATGCGGACCTTGGTGCCCTGGCCGTTCTCGCGGTCGATCTGCACGCCGGGCAGGCGCTGCAGCGACTCGGCGATGTTCTGGTCAGGGAACTTGCCCATGTCCTCGGCGGTGACCGACTCGATGATCAGGGTCGAGTTCTTCTTGGCGGCCAGCGCGCTCTGCAGCGAGGCGCGGAAGCCGGTGACGATCACAGCCTCAACTTCTGATGGTTCTTGCGCCGCGGCCGGAGCCGCCGCGTCGGTGGCCGCGGTTTGGGCCAAGGCCTGGCCCGCACTCAGCAGAACGACCGTGGAGGCCGCCGCCATCAGCGCGGCCCTGGTCGCGTAAGTCTTCGAAATCATGAGCATTCCCCTAGATTGCGGCCGCAGAGAGCCGATCTCCGCCGACAGCGTCGACGCAGTGAGTTCGCCAAGTTTTCGGGATGCCTTGCGCATCCTCCCTTGCTTTCCGGCCCTTCTGGGGAGCCGGCGACTGCAACCTATGAGTAATGCGACAGCGCTGTCAATGGACAACGCTGTCAACCGCGTAACAAAATTCGCTTTCCGTAATTGTACGACTTATCCGCTAAATACGTCAGCCCTTGCACCACAAGGTGGCGCGACGCTCGCCCCGCCCTGAAAAAAGACACGCCCCGGCGCACGAGGCGCCGGGGCGTCCACCGTCACGGACAGGCAAGCGTCCGCGACGGGCTGGCGACCGGGCTAGAAATCGGCCGACAGGGCGATGAACACGTGGCGACCCAGCGAGTCGTACATGCCCGGATAGGTGTTGGCGTTGCCGTACGGTGCGCTCGAGACGCCGTAGCCGGAGCTGTCGAGGACGGGCGGGTCCTTGTCGAACAGGTTGTTGACCCCCACCCGCACGGTGTTGCCCTTCACCTTGAAGCTCGTGGTGAGGTCGAAGTAGTTGTAGGCCTCGATCTTGGCGTCGAGAGCGTCATAGAACCCGTCGCCGCCCGTCAGGAACGGATCCGACGTGTTCATGTCCAGCTTGGAGCCGCCGATGTAGCGCCAGGCCAGCGACAGCTCGACGTCCTTCCACGGGGTTTCCCAGGTGGTGCGGAAGTTGTGGCGCCAGGCCGGTTGCGGCAGGCCGCAGGTCGGGCCGTACAGCCCCTTGCAGTCATAGCTGCCCAGGCCCGGCAGCGGCTCGGTGCGGTACTTGTCGCGATAGCCGCCGGTCAGCTCGAACTTCAGCCCGCCCCACTCGCGGCCGCCCATCGCCGGCAGTTCGACCGAGTAGTTGGCGTTGATGTCGACGCCGCTGGTCCACAGATAGCCGGTGTTGAGGTTGGTGCTGACGATGTAGCCGTCGGTGCCGATCAGCGAGCCGCTGCTGGAGCGGTGGATCAGCTTGCAGAAGTAGTCCGCGCCGGTGGTCAGGCACTGGCTGAGGATCACGGTCGGCGAGATGCCGCCGATCACGTCGGTGACCTTGATGTCGTACCAGTCGAGCGACAGACTGAAGCGCGGCAGGAAGGCCGGGGTCAGCACCACGCCGATCGACTTGGTGTCGGCCTTCTCGGGTTTCAGCTCCTCGTTGCCGCCATAGAGCTCGTTGCACTGGCTGGACGGGCATTCGCTGATCACGCCGGTGCCGTACTGGGCGGCGGTGACGCCGGTCGCCTGGCACTGGGCAAGGGTCGCCGTCGGGCTGGTTCCCGCGCAAGGATCCGAACCGCCGAACAGGCCGATGCCCTGCGGGGTGTAGAGCTCGAGGATGTTCGGCGCGCGGACGGCGCGGTTGTAGCTGGCCCGCACCCGCACCTGGTCGTCGGGACTCCAGGTCAGGCCGAACTTGTAGCTCTGGGTCTCGCCGGCGGTGCTGTAGTTGGACCAGCGGTAGCCGGTCTCGAAGTCCAGCGCCTTGACGAAGGGCTTGTCCGACAGCAGCGGCGCGCGCAGTTCGCCGAACACTTCGCCGACGTTGAAGGCGCCCTTGACCGGCACGGTGCCGGCTTCCTGGGCCACCTCGTCGGCGGTGTAGTTCAGGGTCTGGCGGCGATACTCGGCGCCGAAGGCCACGCCCACGCCCTGGCTCGCCCAGGGGCTCTTGACGCCGTACTCCGTCAGGTCGCCGCTCAGCGAGCCGCTGGCGATCGACTCGGTGGTCGAGCCGCCGGTGGTGCTGACCGCGCCGATATAGGCCAGGGCCGCGTCGCTGACGTTGCCGACCGTGAAGATGTCGAGCGGCACGCACGACGGATCGGTGCCGTCGACGACCGACTTGCAGGTCGCCACGCCGTTGACGTTGACCACCTGCAGGGCGTTGTTGATCCGCGCCGTCGAGTATTCGCCGACCGTGCGCTGGGCGAACTCGGCCCGGCTGTACTGGATGTAGTTGTCGTACGACCAGGCGTCGTTGAGATCGCCGCGAACGCCCAGCGTGCCGCGATAGCTGCGGTGCTTCAGGGTGTACTGGCGCGGCCCGCCCGCGGTCAGGCGGTAGCCCAGGTCGCTCATGGTGACGCTGTCGGTCGAGGTCGTCGATCCGCAGAGGATGCCCTTCTGCTGGGCGGACATCAGCGGGTTGTCGCAGTTGATCGTGTATTCGGTGCCGCGCCACAGGCCGGCCGGCGCGATCTGGGCGGTCGTCTTGTCCTCGACGAAGGTGGTGTCGAGATAGACGTCGGCCTTGGGATTGACCTCGTAATGCGCGAACTCGCCCAGGGTGTAGCGCTTGTCCGAGCGCTGCAGGTAGTTGTACGGGCCGAAGTTGAAGGCGTCGGCCGAGGTGTAGGCCCGGAACGTGCCGCTGCTGGTGGTCGTGTAGCGCGTGCCGCCGATGTTGAAGAAGCCGGTGGCGGCGTTGGACGAGCCGACGCAGGCCGGGGTCGTGCCGGCGTTGGAGATCGAGCAGGCCGAATAGTCGCGACTGTCCTGCGTCACCGCCGACGACTGCCGGTAGCCGCCGAACACCGTCAGGTTGCCCTTGTCGTCGGGCGTGTTGAAGCCGGCGGCGATGTTGTAGTCATAGACGAAGCCGTCGTTCACCCACTCGTCGGGCTTGGTGTAGCCGCTGGAATCGAGCAGCGCGCGCTCGGCGGAATCGTTGTTGTGGTGGTTATTGAAGCTGACCGAGGCGTTCAGCTTCACGCCCTCCAGGTCGTGCTTCATGATGAAGTTGACGACCCCGGCCACGGCGTCCGAGCCGTAGACCGCCGAAGCCCCGCCGGTCACCACGTCGACGCGCTCGACCAGCGCCGCAGGAACCGTGTTGAGGTCGGCGACCGGGAAGGTCGGGTCGCCGGGCACCAGGCGCCGGCCGTCCATCAGCACCAGGGTGCGGGCCGCCCCCAGGCCGCGCAGGTCGACCGAGGCCGTGCCCGTCGCGCCGTTCGACGTCGCCGAGGTGTAGCCCGAGGTCACCTGCGGCAGGCTGTTGAGCATCGTCTCGACATTGGTGACGCCCTGCTTGGCGATCTCGTCCTTGCCGATGCTGGTCAGGGGGCTGATCGAGGTCAGGTTCGGCTGGCGGATCCGCGAGCCGGTGACGACGATCTGCTCCACCTCGGCCGGTTCGTCGGGACTGCCTGAGGTGGTGGTTTGAGCGGCGGCCGTCAGCGCTATGGCGCTGGCGCTGGCCAGGATTCCGAGGCCCAGAACGCCTCGTCGATAGCGCAGCTTCATTTAGTTCCCCATTGCTGTAACGCCCGCTCCCGGGGCGCCTGGGGAAATGGTGGAACGGCGGAATATCGGATTGAATAAACGGTATACGATGAACATCGATTTCAGCGAACATTGTCCGCGCGGCCACACCTTTGGCGCCCGAAATCTAGTCAGCTAGAGAGATGGAAACGCGTGATCCTGGAAAGATCAGACACGGTAATCGGAAAAGTAGCGCCCTGATATTTTTGCGCAATGTTGCGCCGACCACCACCGTGCTCTCGACTGGTCTTAGAAGGTCGAATCCGACTCGGGCGCGATTCGAGCGTGATACGAGAAAGCTCTGTAGAGCGCGCGCCTGGCGGTTGAGCCTCAGCCCGCCGCCGGACCGGTCGACTCCCGGACCACCAGCTCGAAGTCGAGCAGGCGCGAGGGCGGCGGAGCGCCCTCCTCGCCCTTCAGGTCGCCGCTGAGCAGCAGGTCGGCGGCGGCCGCCGCCATGGCCTGGATCGGCTGGCGCACGGTGGTCAGCTGCGGCCAGACGACCTTGGCGCCGGGGGTGTCGTCGAAGCCGGCCACCGACAGGGTCTCGGGCACGTTCAGACGCAGGCGGTTGGCCACGGCCATCACGCCCAGGGCCATGTCGTCGTTGGAGGCGAAGATCGCCGTCGGCCGGTCCTCGCCCGCCAGCAGGGTCTCGGCCGCCTCGAAGCCCGAGCGGAACGAGAAGTAGCCCTGGGCCACGCGGTCCTCGCGCACCGTCAGGCCGTGGTCGGCCATGGCCTTGGCGTAGCCGTCATAGCGCAGGTGGGCCGCGCCGTGGTCGGGGTGGCCCTTGATAAAGGCGATGTCCTTGTGGCCCAGCTTGATCAGGTGGGCCGTCATGTCATAGGCGGCGGCCACGTCGTCCATGCGCACATAGGCCGAGCGATCGAGATCCTTGTCGGGCGACAGGCGCACATATGGCACGCCCTCGGCGTCCAGAACGGCCAGCACCCGGGCGTTGTCGCAGACCGGCGGCGTCAGAATCACCCCGTCCATGCGCAGGGTCGCCAGCATCGGCTCCACCTGCTCCTCGATGTCGCCCGTGGAATCGAGCGGCTCGACGATCAGGTGATAGCCTTCCGTCCGGCACCGCCCGATCGCCCCCAGCTGCACGTCGGTGACGTAGGCGGGGCTGGGGTTGTCGAAGAACACGCCGATCAGATAGGCCTTCGAGCCCGCCAGGCTCCGGGCCGAGATGTTGGGCCGATAGTTCAGCGACGCCACGGCCTCCTGCACCCGGTCCCGGGTGTCGGCCTTGACGTTGGGCTCGCGGTTGAGCACCCGCGACACGGTCTTGATCGATACGCCCGACAGGCGGGCGACGTCGTGGATCGTAACCTTGGCGTTCAAGTAAGGGCCTCGCGCGGCGTGATTCAGCCTTCAAGCGAGACAACAGGCCATGACAACCTTGTCAAGGCGACCCCTTTTTGGACGGGGCTGCTGAAAACGGCGGTTCGGGGCTCTCGCCAAGAGACCGCCCCTACCCCGAAAGTTCCCCGCGAAGGCGGGGATCCAAGCCGAGTCCGCGGGTCGATCCGCGGCCTCGCCTAACCTTGAAAGTCAGCTTGGACCCCCGCCTGCGCGGGGGTGCTCGGAGAGAAGAAACCCTACGAAATCGAGGCCTGACCGTCCGGCGTCATCGCCACCGCAGCCCCGATCAGGGCGGTGTGGGGATGCAGGATCACGTGGGTCGGGATGGCCTTCACGTAGTCCGAGAGACGGCCCTTGGCCTCGAAGCGTTCGCGGAAGGCGCTGGCTTCCAGCAGGTCGACGATCCGGGGGGCGATGCCGCCGGCGATGAACACCCCGCCCCGTGCGCCGAGCGCCAGGGCGAGATCCCCGGCCGTCGAGCCCAGGATGGCGCAGAACCGCTCGACCGTGGTCTTGCAGCACTCGCGGCCGGCCACGGCGCCTTCGGTGATCGCCTTGGCGGCCAGGTCCTCGACCGGGCGGCCCTCGATCTGGGCCAGCAGGACGTGCAGGTCCTCCATGCCCTGGCCGGCCAGGATCCGCTCGACCGACACGCGGCCGTACTTGGCCTGCAGGCCGCGCAGGATCTCGATCTCGATGTCGTCCACCGGCGCGAACGAGATATGGCCGCCCTCGGTGGTCAGCGGGGTGTCGCAGCCGTGGCGGCGCACCATGCCCGCGGCGCCGAAGCCGGTGCCCGGGCCGATGATGGCGAGATCGCCTTCGCCCGAAGTCGGCAACGGGCCGATCTGGCGCAGATCCTTCGGCGACAGGCGCGGCGCGGCCAGGGCCTGGGCCGTGAAGTCGTTGATCAGGCGGGCGTTACGGAAACCGCCCGTGCGGCGCAGGCTGTCTTCCGACAGGCGCCAGTCGATGTTGGTGAAGTGAACGGCGCCATGCTCGATCGGACCCGCCACCGCGACCACGGCCTGGTCGGGGTGCTTGACCCCCACCTTGGCCAGATAGTCCTCGATGGCGTCCTCGGCCGTTTCGTAGTCCTCGCCCTTGTAGGCGGTGGGCTCGATCAGGCGGGGATCGGGGCCGTCGAAGTCGACCAGGGCGAAGCGGGCGTTGGTGCCGCCGATATCCCCGACCAGGCCGAGCCCGTGTGCGTTGGCGCCGTTCATGGGTTTCCCGTTCCCTTTAAGCAAACAGCACGGACGCGCCGGCGTCGGCGGCGCCGACCCCGTGTCGCATCCAGCTGAAAAGTTCGCGCCCGAAGCCCGGCTTGGACGCCGGGACTGGTGCAGGCGTGCGGGCGAGGAGTTCGGCCTCGTCCACATGGATGAAGAGCTCGCCGGTGTCGGCGTTCATAGTGATGACGTCGCCGTCCTGGACGTAGGCCAGCGGCCCGCCCTTGGCGGCTTCCGGCGTCACGTGGATGGCGGCCGGCGTCTTGCCCGAGGCCCCCGACATGCGGCCGTCGGTGACCAGGGCCACCTTGAAGCCGCGATCCAGCAGCACCGAGATCGACGGCGACAGGTTGTGCAGTTCGGGCATGCCGTTCGCGGAAGGACCTTGGAAGCGCACCACCACAACAACGTCGCGCTCCAACTCGCCGCGCTTGAAGGCGGCGATGAAGTCTTCCTGCTCCTGGAACACGGCGGCGGGCGCGGTGATCACGTGGTGCTCGGGCTTCACGGCCGAGATCTTGATCACGCCGCGGCCGAGGTTCCCGGCCAGCAGCTTGAGGCCGCCTTCCTTGCTGAAGGGGTTGTCGACCGGGCGCAGGATGGCCTCGTCCAGCGAGGTCTCCGGGCCTTCGCGCCACTTCAGCTCGTCGCCGTCCAGGTAGGGCTCCTGGTGGTAGTTCGACAGCCCGGGACCGGCGATGGTCAGCACGTCCTCGTGGGCCATGCCGGCCTTCAGCAGTTCGCGCACCACGAAGGCCATGCCGCCGGCGGCCTGGAAGTGGTTCACGTCGGCCGAGCCGTTCGGATAGACCTTGGCCAGCAGCGGCACGGCCTTGGAGATGTCGTCCAGGTCTTCCAGGGTCAGGATGATCCCGGCCGCCCGGGCCATGGCCACGATGTGCAAAGCCAGGTTCGTCGAGCCGCCGGTGGCCATCAGGCCGACGACGCCGTTGACCACGGCCTTCTCGTCGATCACCCGGCCGACCGGGATCCAGTCGTTACCCTTGTGGGTGACGGCGGCGACGCGGCGGGCCGATTCCTTGACCAGGGCGCTGCGCAGCGGGGTGTTGGGATGCACGAAGGCCGAGCCCGGCAGGTGCAGGCCCATCAGCTCCATGAGCATCTGGTTGGTGTTGGCCGTGCCGTAGAAGGTGCAGGTGCCCGGGCCGTGATAGCTGGCGCTTTCGGCGGCCAGCAGCTCGTCGCGGCCGACCTTGCCCTCGGCGTAGAGGGCGCGGATGCGGGCCTTCTCCGAGTTCGGCAGGCCCGAAGTCATCGGACCGGCCGGCACGAACACCGCCGGCAGGTGGCTGAAGGCCAGGGCGCCGATCACCAGGCCCGGCACGATCTTGTCGCAGACGCCCAGGTACATGGCCGCGTCGAAGGCGTCGTGGGTCAGGGCGACGGCCGTGGCCATGGCGATGACGTCGCGCGAGAACAGCGACAGCTCCATGCCCGGACGCCCTTGGGTGACGCCGTCGCACATGGCCGGCACGCCGCCGGCGAACTGGGCCGTGGCGCCGACTTCGCGGGCGGCCTCCTTGATCAGCGCCGGATACTCTTCCAGCGGCTGGTGGGCCGACAGCATGTCGTTATAGGCCGAGACGATGCCCAGGTTCGGCGCGTTCGGATCCAGCGCCCGCACCTTGTCGGCGGCCGGCGAGGCGGCGAAGGCGTGGGCCCAGTTGGCGCAGGACAGCTTGGCGCGGCCCGGCTGGGCCAGGGCGGCGGCCTCCATCTGGGCGATGTAGGCCTCGCGGGTCGGGCGGCTGCGCTCGACGATCCGCTGGGTGATCTGCGCGATGACGGGATTGAGGGCCATCTGACTACTCCGCCCAGAGGATGCGGACCGGCACGCGGTCCTGATCGAGAATCTTGGCTACCGGCAGGCTCGGATCGACCGAGCCTTCCAGCAGTTCGCGCTTGGCCTGGCCGGTGACCAGCAGGACGATCAGCGACGTCTGAATCAACGCCTTGAAGGTCAAGCTGATCCGCGGAAGGTCGGGAGCCGGCTCACCTTTCGGCACGGCCAGCACCAGGCGCTCGTTATCCAGGTCCAGGCCTTCTTCCAGCACCGGGTTGCCCGGGAACAGCGAGGCGAAGTGGCCATCGCCGCCCACGCCCAGCAGGGTCACGCCGAACGGCAGGGCTTCGGCGACGCCGGCTTCCGCCGCGTCGGCCGCGGCCTGCGGCGAGGCCGGGTCGGCGTAGAGCGGCGCGAAGCTCGCCTTGGCGGCCTCGCCCTGCAACAGCGAGCGGCGCACGAGGCCCTCGTTGCTGCTCGGGTCCGACGGCGGCACGAAGCGCTCGTCGGTCAGGGTCACGGTCACCCTGTCCCAGGGCAGGGTCAGGGTGGACAGGCGCTGATAGACCGGCTCGGGCGTGCTGCCGCCGGTAGCGGCGAAGCCGGCCTTGCCGTGGCTGGCCACCGTGGTGGTCAGGGCGTTGGCCAGGGTCGAGGCCGCGGCGTCGTACAGGGCCTCGCGGGTCGGGAAGACTTCGATCTTGGGCATGTTGCGCGTACCCATCACGACTTCCAGGCGCGGCCCTGCGGCGCGATCAGCGACGCGGCGCTGGCCGGACCCCAGGTGCCGGCGGCGTAGGGCGCCGGCTCGATATTGGCTTCGGCCCAGGCCTTGGCCACGCCGTCGACGAACCGCCACGCGGCCTCGACCTCGTCGCGGCGCACGAACAGGGTGCGGTCGCCGCGGAAGGCGTCCAGCAGCAGCTTCTCATAGGCGATCCGGCGGCGGCTGCCCGGGGCGGCCATGTTCAGCGACAGCGGCAGCGATTGCAGGCGCATGCCCTCTTCCGACAGGCCCGGACGCTTGGTCATCACGCTCAGCGAGATGTCTTCTTCCGGCTGCAGGTCGATGACCAGGCGGTTGGCCTGCATCTCGCCCTGGGTCACGGCGCCGAAGATGTTGTGCGGCACGGGCTTGAACTGCACCACGATCTGGGTGCGGCGGTCGGGCAGGTTCTTGCCGGTGCGCAGGAAGAACGGAACGCCCGCCCAGCGCCAGTTGTCGATGCCGACCTTCATGGCCACGAAGGTCTCGGTCTTGGAGCCCTTGCCCACCTCTTCGAGGTAGCCGGCCCGGGCCGTGCCCTCGACCACCCCGGCCACGTACTGGCCGCGCACGGTGTCGTGCGCCACGTTGTCCTTGGTGAAGGGCCGCAGGGACCGCAGCACCTTGACCTTCTCGTCGCGGACGGCGTCGGGGTCGAAGCCCGACGGGGCCTCCATGGCCACCAGGCACAGCAGCTGCAGAAGGTGGTTCTGCAGCATGTCGCGCAGGGCGCCGTACTCGTCGTAATAGGGCCAGCGGTCGCCGACCTTCTCGGTCTCGGCGATCGTGATCTGGACGTGGTCGATCGACTTGTTGTCCCACAGCGGCTCGAACAGCACGTTGGCGAACCGCAGGGCCGTCAGGTTCTGGACCGTCTCCTTGCCCAGATAGTGGTCGATGCGGAAGATCTGGCTCTCGTCGACCACGGCGCCGACCGCGGCGTTGGTGATCTTGGAGCTTTCGAGGTCGCGACCGATCGGCTTTTCCAGGATCAGGCGCGTCGTGGGGCCGGTCAGGCCCGCGCTCTGCAGCGCCTGGCAGGCCGACGGATAGAGGCTGGGCGAAACGGCGAAGAAGATCACCAGCGAGTCGTGCGGGCCGATCTTGTCGGCCAGGGCCTTGGCCCCCTCCTCCTTGGTGATGTCGACCGGAAGATAGTCGAGGCGGGCGGCCAGGCGCTCCCAGGCGGCCTCTTCCACGTTGGCGCGCTTGCCCAGGTGCTCGCGCACCAGCTCGCGGTAGCCAGCGCCGGTGAGGTCGCCGCGCGCCACGCCGAAGATGCGCAGGTCATGCGGCAGCAGCCGGTCGACTTCCAGGAAATACAGCGATGGCAGGAGCATGCGCAGGGCCAGGTCGCCGGCGCCGCCCAGCAGCACCAAAACCTCGCGGCCCGTTTCGCCGTCTTCGGTCTTTTTCTTGGTCACTTTTCGTCCACCCTATGACAACGTTGTCATGACACGCCCGTGCGCGCTTGGCAAGCACGCGGTCGTCCCGGCCCCTTGGGCGACCCTGGCGCGCGCCCTACCTAGGCGGTTTGTCGGGCTGTCGCCATAAGACCAATCGCTTTTCGAAAACGCGCGAGGGCGCTTGTCCGCCCAGCCTTTTTCGAGGCATCACCTGCCCATGAGCACGACCCTGCGCCGCGCCGTCGCGGAAGACGCGCAAACCCTGTCCGCCCTGGGGGCGCGCACCTTCACCGAGACCTTCGCGCACCTCTATCCGCCGCAGGACCTGGCGGCCTTCCTGGCCTACGCCTACGGCCTCGAGCGCACGCAGCGCGACCTCGCCGATCCCGACAAGGCCAGCTGGATCCTGGAGAAGGACGGGACGGCGATCGGCTACGCCCTGGCCGGTCCCTGCGACCTGCCCCACCCGGACGTCCAGGCCGACCACGGCGAGTTGAAGCGAATCTACGTGCTGAAAGACCACCAGGGCGGCGGCAACGGCTCGCGCCTGCTGAACACGGTCCTGGAGTGGCTGGAGAAGGACGGCCCGCGCCCCTTGTGGATCGGCGTCTGGTCCGAGAACTTCGGCGCCCAGCGCCTCTACGGCCGCATGGGCTTCGCCAAGGTGGGCGAGTACTTCTTCCCGGTCGGCCAGGTGAAGGATCTGGAGTTCATCCTGCGGCGGGGGTGAAGGCCCTTCCCTATCCGCTCCCTAAGCTCGTCATCCCGGCCGTAGCGAAGCGGAGAGCCGGGACCCAGGGGACTGGGCGCAGCAGTCAGATCGAGCGCCTCACGCAGAGGCCGCCACCTTGCGCCGGCCCCTGGGTCCCGGGTCTGCGGCCCGCTTCGCGGTCCTCCGCCCGGGATGACGATTTTTCGGTGACCTAGTGCCCCGGACGCGGCTCGAACGAGCGCTTCTCGTCCTTCAGGTCCACGCATTCCTTGGCCGGCTTCTGGCCGTGCTGGGCCTTGGGCTCGGACTTGGGGATGCAGTAGTTGGTCATCGGGTTCTGGTGTTGGAACGGCTTCGTCATCATGGCCTCGCCTCCTCCCGCCTCAAATCTCATCCTGCGCGCCTTGCCGGCGCTTGTCGTTGATCTTCGTCATGCCGCTTCGCACAGCGCGTCCTGCTGCTGCACGTCGACGACCACGCTGAGTTCCGAAAGCCCCGGGTCGCCGATCACCGTGCCCGACACCGGCAGGGCCTCGGCCGGAGTGCGGGTGGCCGCCACGCGGATCAGGTCCTCGGATTCGGCCAAGCCGTTGGTGGGGTCGAACTCGGTCCAGCCCAGGTCCGGCAGGAACACCTCGCACCAGGCGTGGGTGGCCCCCGCCCCTCTCATGCCGCCGTGCGAGGGGCTGTAGAGATAGCCGGTGGCGAACACCGCGGCGTAGCCCAGCCGCCGCAGCGCCTCGACCATCAGCCAGGCGAAGTCGCGGCAGGTGCCCGCCCCGCGCGCCACGGTCAGGGCCGGGCTCTGGGTGCCTTCGGCGGCACGGGCCTGGTACTCGAACTGGTCGTGGATGGTGGCGTTGAGCCGCAGCAGGAACTCCAGCGCCGGCTCGTCGGGCCGCTCCATCTGCTCGCGCAGCCAGCGCAGCATCACCCGGTCGGCGTCCTCCGTGGCGGGGCGGATGAAGGGGTCCAGCACGGCCCGGTCCTCGCGGCCGTAGACGATGGGTGAAACGGTGTGCGGGTCGGCCACGGCCTGGTCGGTCAGGGGCGCGGGAAAGCGATCGATGACCAGCCGGCTGGTGATGGTCAGGAAGTCGGCCTTGCCCTCCGGCTGGAAGGTGCAGACGCAGTTGCCGTTGGCGTCGTAGCTCCACCGCGTCTGGCCGGGCAGCGAGGTCGCCAGCGAGGCCTCGACGATGCGGATGGCGTGGCTGTCGCGCGGCCGGATCAGCAGCCGGTGCGGCCCGAACGCCACCGGGCGCTCGTAAGCGTATCGGGTCTCATGGGTGATGCCGAGCCGAGCCATGGGGCCACCTTAACCCTCGGCCCCGGCGAACGTTCCTCACATACCGGTGATTCGTGCAGGTGATCGGAAGTGGCGGCGGTGCGCGCTTCGCAAACCAGATCCTCCCCCGCTGGGGGAGGTGGCCCAGAGGGCCGGAGGGGGTAGCGCCGGCCTATGCCGGGCAATCCCCCTCAGTCGCTCCGCGACAGCTCCCCCAGAGGGGGAGCATCTGGCTCTCAGGCCGCGAACCCAGCCTCGGCGAAGCCCAGCATCCGGTCCAGCAGCGACACCACGTCGGCCTCGCTGGTCTGGCCTTCCGACAGCACGTTCAGGCGGTCGAACTCGGCGAAGCGGTTGTTGTGCAGCATCCCCAGGGTGAAGTGCAGCCGCCAGTAGACCTCCTCGGCCGACAGCTCCGGCCGCGCCTTCAGCAGGGCGTCGGAGAAGCGGCGCAGGTGCGAGACGTCGGTCTTCAGCACGGTGCGGATCTCGTCGGTGCCCTCGCTGCGGGCCCGGATCAGGAACTGCAGCGAGATGCGGCGCTCGTGGTCGGGGGCCAGCCAGCGCAGCGGCGGGGTCAGCAAGGCCGCCAGGATCTCGCGCACCGGCGGGGTCCCGGCGTTTCGGTCGTTGGCCTCGTGCAGCATCTTGGCCCGCTCGCGATTGAGCTCGGCCGTGCGCCGCTTGAAGATTTCGAACAGCAGGGCGTCCTTGGAGCCGAAGTGATAGTTCACCGACGCCAGGTTCACGCCCGCGGCGGCGGTGATGTCGCGCACCGACACGTTCTGGAAGCCATGCAGCGCGAACAGCCGCTCGGCGGCCGTGAACACCAGGTTCTTGGTGACGGCTTCGGTTTCCTGGGCCTCGCCCTCTTGGCCGGCGGCGATCTCGGTGGTCGAACTCAAGACTTCAATCCCCTTACCCATAGGGAACCCTTACAAGCGTTTGATTTCGGCGCAAGCGACAAGATGCGCCGGACGCTGAGGAATTCTCCAACCGGAGCCAGGAAACGAAAAAGGCCCGGCGTCGCCGCCGGGCCTTTTCAACGTCTCGCGTGGTACCACCTCTCGGGCTCGAACCGAGGACCTCTAGATCCACAATCTAGCGCTCTAACCAACTGAGCTAAGGCGGCTCCGCGAGAGGCGTGTTCTTAGTCGGACCCGCCGTCGGGATCAAGCGGCGAAAAGCCCCGAAACGGAGAAAATCGCGCCCCGAAAACGCCCCGCTCCGACCGCAGGAGAGAGGGCAAAGAAAAACGCCCCGGAGCGGATGCTCCAGGGCGTCTTCTTGGGATCGTTCCAAGGTCGTCGCTATTGCGGGACCTGGAAGGTGATCGGCACCGTGATCTCGCCGCCGTCCACCGGAGCCCCATCGAGGGTCTTCGGCTTCATGCGGAAGAGGCGCGACAGCTTCAGGGCCGCGTCACCGAAACCGTAGTCGGCCGGAGATTCCGACACGACCGAGCAGTTCTCGAGCGAACCCTTGGCGTTCACCGTGCAACGGATCGTCGCACGACCACCGGTTTCCGTCCGCTGTGCACGGTCCGGATAGTACCGGGCCATGTCGTCGGCGTTCGGCTTACGCGCCCAGTCAGGACGCGTCACGACCGAAGCCCGGGCGGGCGGAGCCGTCACCGGCGCCGGCGGAGCCGACGAGATGATCGGCGGCGCCGTCTGCTCGACCCGCTCCTTGACGGGCGGGATCGGGAGCGGCGGCGGCGGCGTCACGTCCGGCGGCGGCGCGATCGGCGGCCTCGGCTGCACCACCGCGGGAGGCGGCGGCGGAGCGTTGGTCGGCGGCGGCGGCGGGGGCGGAGGAGGCGGCGGCGGAGGCGGCGGAGGCGGAGGCAGCTCCACGTCCACAGCTTCGTCGCTGTACTCCTTCAGCACCGCTTCGAACTTCTGCTTCGCGAGGTACGCGAAGAGGAGCCCGTGCAGCCCGAGGACGATGATCAGGGCCACGCCGAAGGTGCCGAGGCCCTTCTTACGGCGCGGACCTTCCGAGGTCAGCGGATCGTAGTGGCGATGCTCGGGCGTTTGTTGTTCAGCCATGCATCACCCCTCAGCTGTTCTCATCCCGGCCGATAAGTGCCACGCTGTAGAACCCGTTGTCCTGGAGGGCGTTCATGACCTCCATAAACGAGCCGTAGCGAGTCTTTTCGTCCGCGCGGATGAAGATGCGTTCCTTGGAGGGATCGCGTCTGCCGATGTTCTTCGTCAGGTCTTCACCCATCGTGTCGATCGAGGTCCGGTCGTCGCCGATGTACAGCTGACCGTTCGCCTTGATGGAGATGTAGACCGGTTTCGGCGGGTTGGGGGTCGCTTTCGCCACCGCCGGCGGCAGGTTCACTTCGATCGACACGGAGGCCAGCGGAGCCGCCACCATGAAGATGATCAGAAGGACCAGCATGACGTCCACGAAGGGCGTGACGTTGATCTCGCTGTTCTGTTCGACGTTGAACCTGTCGCCGCCGCCACCCGAAAGTTTGGCGGCCATCGGTCTTACGCCCCCTTGTCGAGCTGACGCGAGATAGCGTTCATCAGTTCAGCAACGAAACCTTCCGAACGCGTGCCGTAGGCCGAGATGCGGGTCTGGAAGTAGTTGTAGAAGATAACCGCCGGGATAGCGGCGAACAGACCGATACCGGTGGCGAGCAGGGCTTCAGCGATACCCGGCGCGACGACGGCGAGGTTGGTCGTGTTGGTGTTCGCGATGCTGATGAACGAGGTCATGATCCCGTACACGGTGCCGAACAGACCGATGAACGGACCACCCGAACCGACCGAGGCCAGGAACACCATGCCGCCCGACAGGCGCTTGGCCAGCGAGGCCTGCACCGCGTTGATGGCGTAGGTGGCGCGAGCGATCGTCGAGTCGCGGTGTTCGCCGCCGACTTGCAGACCGGCCTGACGCGACAGTTCGACTTCTTGGGCGGCCGCGGCGGCCATGTCGGCCAGCGGGTTGCCTTCGAATTCTTCCGACGAGCCGATGCGGGCGATGTCGGCGATCGAGCGAGCGCCGCGGAAGGCTTCCAGGAACTGGTCGGTTTGCTTGTTCAGGCTGCCGAACTCGAGCAGCTTGGTGATCAGCAGAACCCACGAGAAGACCGAGGCCAGCAGCAGGCCGATCATCACGACCTTAACGACGATGCCGGCCGCGAGGAACATGCCGACCGGGGTCAGCGAGTGCGACTTCATCTTTTCGGTCGCGGCTTCACCGGCGTTTTCCTCGGCCGGAGCGGCGTCGGCGGCGGGAGCCGGGGTTGCGGCCGGGGTCGCGGCCGGAGCGGCGGCTTCGGCGGCGGCCGGCGCAGGCGCGGCGGCGTCCTGAGCGAAGGCCGGGGCGCTCGCCATCAGCGCCATGGCGCCGACGAGAGCGATGAGGGGGGTCTTCCGTTTAATGTCGAGCATCTGTCGCCAGTTCCTGATTGGTCTAGCACGTTTGGACCGAGGGTCGTCGCGCGAGAGCGTCTCCACCCTAACTTGAAAAGCCCGCTTTCCCACCCGATCTCTCGGATGTTGGGCAGACCCGCTTCGCTGCGCTCGACCCGTTACGCCCCGCTTGGAAGGCTCATGCCCGCCCAGAAGGATCGTTTCGAAGCGCGAGTGACCGCGGCCCCTTTCGAGGCTCTGGTCTTACCGCAATGTTAGAATTGCGGCATGGGTCCTTTGGCAACCCCTTTTCGCACCGTCAAGGGGGCGGCCAGGGCATAAATTTACGACAGTCAGCGCTCGAAAGCGGTTATTGCTGCACTGCACAAAAGGCAAATCAGGAATTCAAGGCGGTTTTTCCCTAACAAAGGGAATATTGGCGCCGCATCGCAGCATGCCGACAAAACAGCGATCTCCCGGCGACTGCCCGGAAGCTGGTCAGACAACCTCCCCAGGAGGCGCCGCAGAATCCCTGAGACCGCTCCCAGATGTCCTGACCGGACAAGAATCCGTCGGCGGGGCGACTTAAGGGAAAGCGATGCTTCTGGCCAGAACTGATCATCCGCACTCATAAGCGCGAAATCCTCGACGCTAGCCGACAACGTATCGCATCGCGACACGCGATCTTGCGCAACGTGTCGTATCGCGATACAAACGTTGCCAGGGGCGACGCGCATGGCCATCCAAAGCTTCCGAGACGAGCGAGCAGCGACGATCTTCGCCGGGAACTCCCCAGGAAAGGGGTTCCCCGCCGATCTGCTCCGCCCCGCCAAACGGAAGCTGGAGATGCTGCACGCGGCCGTCCTGCTCGAAGACCTTCGCGCGCCGCCGGGCAATCGCCTGGAAGCGCTCGTCGGCGATCGGGCGGGCCAGCATTCGATCCGGGTCAACGACCAGTTCCGGCTGGTCTTCGTCTGGACACCGGCCGGCCCGACCGATGTCGAGTTCGTGGACTATCATTGACGCACGGTCGAGGCCGCTCTCGGCCCGTATCTCATCAGAGGATCTTGCGATGAGCCCGATCGCAACCTCAGCAGCCCCCCTCTCCCCGGTGCATCCCGGCGAGATCCTGCTGGAAGAATTCATCAGGCCGCTTGGCTGGTCGCCCGGCAAGACGGCCGCCAAGCTCCACATCGCGCGTCCGCGCATCGAGAAGCTGGTGCGGGGCCAGACCCCGGTCACGGTCGACACCGCCCTGCGGCTCGAAAAGCTGTTCGGCGCCACGGCCCAGTTCTGGCTGAACCTGCAGAACCGCTACGACCTGGAGATCGCGCGCGCCAGGCTGCCTGAGGACATCGCCAGCATCGAACCGATCGACCACGCCGCCTGATCGAGCGCACCCTGATCAAGCTAAGCGAGGGCGCGGAATCGCTTCGCGCGACGCACGCCGCCACAGCTCCCGAAGGAGCGCCGCGAACCACAATTTTAGGAAAAAGAAGGTGGTGCCTGGGGCCGGAATCGAACCAGCGACACGCGGATTTTCAATCCGCTGCTCTACCAACTGAGCTACCCAGGCCCTTGGACCTTCGAAGCGGTTTAGGCCGCCCCGGCCTCGCCCTGCGGCGAGGAGCCGGGTCTATAGGAGAGCCCGCCCGGCTTGTCCAGCGCCCTTTTCGACTAATTGTCGAAGTCTGTGGACAGCGGGTTTTCCTCGTCGTCCTGGGCGCCAGGAACCACGTAGCGGTCCGACAGCCAGCGCTGAAGATCGACGTCCGCGCAGCGCTTCGAGCAGAAGGGCCGGGCCTCCGGCGTCGCCGGCTTGCGGCAGATCGGACAGGGGCTGCTCATGACGCGGAGACCTCGATGCGGTCGTTCGGCCAGCCGGGCTCGGCCGTAACCGTGAAGCGCCGGCCCAGGCGGTCGGCGACGCCGGCGTCGAGGGCGGCGAAGGAATCGGCCACCGACGGCGCGCAACGGGCCACGAGGCGCGCGCCGGGATCGGCCCGCCCTTCCCGCTCCAGGGCCCGCGCCAGGCGGCGGGCGGCGTATTGCGACGTCCAGGCCCCGTTGCGCCCGACCAGGCGCTCCATGACCGGCGTGGCGCGGCGCGGCACGGCCATCTCCAGCGCCCCGAATTTGCTGAGCCCCCCGATGGCGACGCCCGGATTGTCCGGCGCGAAGGCCACGCGGGCGGCCGAGGTCAGGGCCTGGCCGTCATGGCCGCGCCCCACCAGGTCGAACACCACCAGCCCGCCCAGCCCCTTCAGGCGCAGCACGCGGGCGGCGACGGCCAGGGCCGCCAGGTTGGCCTGACGGGCGGCCCGCTTGGCGTCCCCCTCGCGGCCGCCCAGGTCGACGTCGATCGACACCAGGGCGCGCGTGGCCTCGACGGCCACGTCGCCGCCGCCAGGCAGCGAGAAGACGGTTTCCAGTATATCGGCCTCGGCCGCCTCGACGGCCTCCAGGGCGCGTTCGCCCTGGGTCGGCGAGCCGGACTTCACGAAGTGGCGCAGCTGCTCCTCGAGCGTCGGGGCGGGCGCCAGCACGCGCGGCTCCCCCTCCCCCTCGGCGATGAACCGCGCCACGGCCGACTTGTCGGCGCGCGAGGCGGTGCGGATCTCGATCTCGACCAGGCCGCCCTGCACCAGCTTGGGCATGTCGGGCTTGATCGGCAGCAGCACGTCGGCGCCGCCCGGCAGGGCCACGAAGGCGGCCCCGAAGGCCTTCTCGATGGATTTCACCCGGGCCACCCCGCGAACGCCCTCGGCGTCCAGCGGATCATCGCCCGGCCATTGCACGATCAGCCGCTCGGGCCGGCCGTCCAGGGTGACGACGCCGACGGTCTCGCCGACGCCCTTGTAGAGGTATGCGCGACGCTCGCTCATGCGGCGGCCGCGCGGCGGGTCCAGCCCCGTCCTTCAAGCATGCACAGGGTCTCGTACAGCGGCAGGCCGACCACGCTGGGATAGGAACCCTGCAGGTCGACGATGAAGCCGCCCGCAACGCCCTGCACGCCGTAGCCGCCGGCCTTGCCGCGCCACTGCCCGCTCGCGACGTAGGATTCGAACTCGGCGTCCGACAGCCGCTTGAACACCACCCGGGTCTCGATCACCCGCGAGCTGATCCCGCCGTCCGGACCGATCAGGGCCACGCCCGTCAGCACCTTGTGGGCGCGGCCGGTCAGCAGGCCCAGGCAATAGCGGACGTCCGCCTCGCTCTCGGCCTTGGGCAGGATGCGGCGGCCAACGGCCACCACCGTATCGGCGGCCAGCACGAAGTCGCCCGGCGAGCGGGCGGCGACGGCGCGCGCCTTCTCCTGCGCCAGGCGCAGGGCGTGGCGACGCGGGGTCTCGTCGCGCAGCGGCGACTCGTCGATGTCGGCGGGATCGACCCGGTCGGGCGTTACGCCGACCTGGGCCAGAAGGTCCAAGCGCCTGGGGCTCGCACTGGCCAGGACCAGCGAAGGCTGGGCGACCGTCATGTGCGCGCCCGGCTTACTTGAAGCGGTAGGTGATACGGCCCTTGGTCAGGTCGTAGGGCGTCATTTCCACGAGCACCTTGTCACCGGCCAGCACGCGGATGCGGTTCTTGCGCATCTTGCCGGCGGTGTGGGCGATGATCTCGTGATCGTTCTCGAGCTTCACGCGGAACGTGGCGTTGGGCAGCAGTTCGCTGACCGTGCCGGGAAACTCGAGCAGTTCTTCCTTAGCCATCAGGCCTCTCATAAAGGGGTTCAATAGCAACGCGGCCCGCGCGACCCGAAAACGAGTCGTGACGCGAGCCGCGGCTGCGAGGCGGGGCTTATAGCGCATTCACCCCCCAAACGTCGATGGTGTCCCGAAACGCCGACGAATCGCGGCCGAAAGCATGTCGCGAACCTCGCGATAGGCCGTCAGCATCGCCTCGCGCGAGCCCTCGCTCACCAGGGTCGGATCATGGGTCGGCCAGTACTCGATCTCGACCGAGCGATCGCGCGACAGCTCCACGGCCCGGTGCTGGGCTTCCGGCGTCAGCGACACGACGACGTCGAAGCTGTCGTCCTCCAGCTCGGCGAAGGTCTTGGGCTTGTGCGTGGCCACGTCGACGCCCAGCTCGTCCATCACCGCCACCACGAAGGGGTCGATCCCCTCCCCGGCCGGATCCGGCTTCAGGCCGCAGGAGTCCACATACGCCCGCGTGCCGTAGAAGCGCTTGAACAGCGCCTCGGCCATCGGCGAACGCACGCGGTTGTAGTTGCAGGTGAACAGCACCGCATCGGGCAGATCCGACACGCGCTCAGCCTCGCCAGTGCAGCGCGCAGATCAGGGTGAAGAGACGCCGGGCCGTGTCGAGGTCGGTCTTGACCTTGCCCTCCAGCCGCTCGCGCAGCAGGCCCGAGCCTTCGTTGTGCAAGCCCCGCCGGCCCATGTCCAAGGCCTCGATCTGCTGCGGCGTCGAGTTGCGGATCGCCTGGTAGTAGCTGTCGCAGATCATGAAGTAGTCGCGGATCACCCCGCGGAACGGCGACAGCGACAGCAGGTGCCGTTTCTCGTAGCCGCCGCCGACGATGTCGAGCGCCAGCCGGTTCTCGATCAGCGACAGCTTCAGGTCATAGGGCCCGACCTCGGCCTCGGCCGGCTGGAAGTAGTTGCCGTCCAGCAGGTCGAAGATCGCCACCTGGCGCTCCTGCTCCTGGTCGCGCGAGGCGGCCGCCAACGAATCCTCGTCGATGGCGATGCTCTTCAGGAAGTGCTTGCTGCGATCTTCGGACATCTTGGCGGCGAGGTTGGCGCGTCAGTCTTTGGAAGGCAACCGGCCCGGAAGCCGAATGGACGCCGACAGGGCGTGGGCCGGCAGCCCCTCGGCCTCCGCCAGCGCCGCCGTGTGCGGACCAAGGATCCCGAACGAGGCCGCGTCGCACTTCACGATCGAGGTGCGCTTGATGAAGTCGTAGATCGACAGGCCCGACTGGAAGCGCGCCGCGCGGCTGGTCGGCAGCACGTGGTTCGAGCCGGCCACATAGTCGCCGATGGCTTCCGGCGTCAGGCGGCCCAGGAAGATCGCCCCGGCGTGGCGGACGCGGTCCGACAGAGCTTCCGGGTTCTCCAGGGCGAACTCGACGTGCTCGGGGGCGATGGCGTCCACCAGGGCCGGGCTCTCGTCCAGCGGCGCGATGATCACCGCGCCGTGGTCGCGCCACGAGGCGGCGGCGTCCTCGCCCGTCGACAGGGCCTTCAGGCGCTCGGTCACGGCGGCCTCGACGGCGGCGGCGAAGGCCTCGTCGTCGGTGATCAGGATCGACTGGGCGGCCGGGTCGTGCTCGGCCTGGCTCAGCAGGTCGGCGGCGATCCAGTCGGGATTGTTGTCACGGTCGGCGACCACCACGATCTCGGACGGGCCGGCCAGGGCGTCGATGCCGACCACGCCATAGAGGCGGCGCTTGGCGGCGGTGACATAGGCGTTGCCGGGGCCGACGATCTTGTCGACCGGCTGGATCGGCCCCGCGCCATAGGCCAGGGCGGCCACGGCCTGGGCCCCGCCGATGCGCCAGATCTCGGTCACGCCGGCTTCTTTCGCGGCGGCCAGCACGGCCGGCTGCAGCTTGCCGGGCGGGGTGACCATGGCGATGCGGTCTACGCCAGCCACCTGGGCCGGCACGGCGTTCATCAGCACGGTCGAGGGATAGGCCGCCCGGCCGCCGGGCACGTAGACGCCCACGGCCTCCAGCGGCGTCCAGCGCCAGCCCAGCTCGACCCCGGCCTCGTCGGTCCAGGCCTGGTCGGCCGGACGCTGGCGGGCGTGATAGACGCGGATGCGTTCGGCGGCGAAGGCGATGGCCTCGCGCACCTCTTGCGAACACTCGGCGGCCCCGGCCTCGATCTCGGCGGCGGTGACGCGGACGGTCTCTTCCGTCAGGTCCACCTTGTCGAAGCGGCGGGTGTAGTCGAGCACGGCGTCCAGGCCGCCATGCTTGACCGCCTCCAGCACGTCCGCGGTCGCGGCGTCGACATCAGCCGGCGAACCGCGGCGCTCGTCGAGGAAGGCCTTGAAGGCCTGGGCGAAGTCGGGGCTGGAGAAGTCGAACCTGCGCATGGCGCCTAGATGCGCGTTTTTACGGCGGGGGCAAGGGGATTTGACGCCCCCTTCTCCCCTTGCGGGAGAAGGTGTCGCCGAAAGGCGACGGATGAGGGGTCTCTCAAAACTATTCGCCGCACCCAGTCGGACCGCCGTCGCGGCGGCCCCGATTATCGACCCCTCACCCGACCTCGCTCCGCGAGGCCACCCTCTCCCGCAAGGGGAGAGGGATCGAAACCGTTACGCCCAGCCCGGCTTCCTCTTGGCCAGGAAGGCCCGCACGCCTTCCTGTCCTTCATCGGAGACCCGCCGGCGGGCGATGCGGCGGGCGCTGTCGTCGATCAGGCCGCGATCGATCTTCTCGAAGGCGAAGTCGTTGACCAGGGCCTTGGCGTCGCCGATCGCGCCGGGCGCGCAGGGGATGACTTCCTCGATCAGCGCATCCTGGGCCGCGACCAGCCCCTCAACGTCGTCGAACACCTCGTCGACCAGCCCGTAGCTCCAGGCCGCGTCGGCGTCGAACACCCGGCCGGTGGCGAACAGCAGCTTGGCCGTGCGCGGACCCAGCGCCGCGATCACATAGGGGCTGATGGTCGCCGGGGTGAGGCCCAGCTTCACCTCCGAAAAGGCGAACTTGGCGTCGGCCGTCGCCAGCGCATGGTCGCAGGCCGCCACCAGACCGGCGCCGCCGCCAAAGGCCGCGCCCTCGACCAGCGCTACGGTCAGCGCCGGAATGTCGTGCAGCGCCTTGAGCATATGCGCCAGCTCCAGGGCGTCGGAGCGGTTGTCGTCCTCGCTCCAGTCAGCCGCGGAAGCCATCCATTCCAGGTCGGCGCCGGCGCAGAAGGTGCCGCCCACGCCGCGCAAGAACACCACCCGCACGCCCTCGGCCCCGTGCAGGGTCTCGAAGGCCTGGGCGAGCGCGGCGATGGTCGCCGAATCGAAGGCGTTCTTCTTCTCCGGCCGGTTGATCCACACCGTCACCGCGCCTTCGGGCGTCGAGTCGATATGGACCAGCGGGCTCATGGCGTCGGTGTCCGGCACCTCGACGATCGGGTCGGCGATGGGGTTGGTCATGAGCACGCTCCTTTTGGGGAAGTCTAATGATACGCCTAAGGCCGAGGTTCCGCTTGAACCATCACATCCTGAAGACGCCGAAGGTCGTCTCGGGAATCGGCGCGTTCAGGCTGGCCGATATGGCCAGACCCAGCACGTCGCGGGTTTGAGCCGGATCAATGATCCCGTCGTCCCACAGCCGCGAGGTGGCGTGGTACGGGTTGCCCTCGTCCTCGTAGCGCTGGCGGATCGGGGCCTTGAAGGCCTCGGCCTGCTCGTCGGTCCAGGTCGCCGCGTCGCGGTGCACCGTGGCCAGCACGCTGGCGGCCTGCTCGCCGCCCATCACCGAGATGCGCGAATTGGGCCAGGTGAACAGGAACCGGGGCGAATAGGCCCGGCCGCACATGCCGTAGTTGCCGGCCCCGAAGCTGCCGCCGATCAGCACCGTGAACTTCGGCACCTCCGCGCTCGCCACCGCCGTCACCAGCTTGGCGCCGTCCTTGGCGATGCCGCCGGCCTCGTACTTGCCGCCGACCATGAAGCCCGAGATGTTCTGCAGGAACACCAGCGGGATCTTCCGCTTGCAGGCCAGCTCGATGAAGTGCGCGCCCTTCAGCGCGCTTTCGGAGAACAACACGCCGTTGTTGGCCAGGATCGCCACCGGCTGGCCCCAGATCCGCGCGAAGCCGCAGACCAGGGTCGTGCCGTACAGCGCCTTGAACTCGTCGAACACCGAGCCGTCGACGATGCGGGCGATAATCTCGCGCACCTCGTAGGGCGCGCGCACGTCGGTCGGCACGACGCCGTAGATCTCCTGCGGATCGTAGAGCGGCGGCTCGGCGTCAGTGACCACAGCCTCGTGAAGCTTCTCGGCGTTGAGGTTCGCGACGATCGAACGAACGATCTCCAGCGCGTGCTCGTCGTCGTCGGCCACGTGGTCGACCACGCCCGAACGCCGGCCGTGGGTGTCGGCCCCGCCCAGTTCCTCGGCGCTGATCACCTCGCCGGTGGCGGCCTTCACCAGCGGCGGGCCGGCCAGGAAGATGGTGCCCTGCTCGCGCACGATGACGGTCTCGTCGCTCATCGCCGGCACATAGGCCCCGCCGGCCGTGCACGAGCCCATGACGCAGGCGATCTGGGCGATGCCCCGGGCGCTCATCCGGGCCTGGTTGAAGAAGATGCGGCCGAAGTGGTCGCGGTCGGGAAACACCTCGGCCTGGTGGGGCAGGTTCGCGCCGCCGCTGTCGACCAGATAGACGCACGGCAGGCGGTTCTGCTCGGCGATCTCCTGGGCGCGCAGGTGCTTCTTCACCGTCATCGGGAAATAGGCGCCGCCCTTCACCGTGGCGTCGTTGGCGACGATCATGACTTCACGACCCGAGACCCGGCCGATTCCGGCGATGATCCCCGCGCCCGGCGCCTCGCCCTTGTAGAGGTCGAAGGCGGTCAGCTGGCCGATCTCCAGGAACGGCGAGCCGGGGTCGAGCAGACGCTCCACGCGCTCTCGGGGCAGCAGCTTGCCGCGCGCCGTATGCTTCAGGCGCGCGCTCTCGGGGCCGCCCAGGGCCGCCGTCGCGACCCTTTCGCGCAGTTCCTCCGCTAGGGCCGTGTTGTGCGCAGCGTTTTTCGCGAACGAAGCGCTGTTCTTGTCAATAAGCGTGTTCAGCTTCGGCATAAGCGAGGCATAGCCTTTTCCATTTCGTCCCGAAAGCGGCGATATTCGACCTCGGATAGTCAAGGTCCCCGCATCGGTTTAGCGTCCTGTTCGTGGTCACCCTTCCAGACTTCATGGCCGACACGGCCCTGGCCCGGTTGTTCTCGCGCGAGCGGCGCGAGGGCGACGCCGCCTGGTTCTCGTTGCCGGGCGGCTCCCTACTCTATGCGCCCGGCGAGGCCTCCGACCACCTCTACTTCCTGCGCACCGGGCGCCTGGGCGCCTTCCGCCGCGACGAAGGTCAGGAGCCGCAGTTCCTCGGCGTGATCCGCCCGGGCGAGCCGGCCGGCGAGATGGCGATGATCGCCGGCGCCCCGCACTCGGCCCACATGGTCGCCCTGCGCGATTCCGAGATCCTGGCCCTGCCCCGCGCCGCCTTCTTCGAGGCGGTCGAGCAGGACCCTGACGTGATGATCGAGCTGTCGCGGCTGATGATCCGCCGCGCCCGCCAGGCCGGGGCCCACGCCTCCATTGGTGACCCGTCCGTCTACGGGTTCATCGCCGCCGGCGACTGCCACGCCATCCGCCCGATCGTCGAGCGCATCGGCCGCTGCATCGCCGCCCTGGGCTACGCCGTCACCGTCGAGGGCGGCGAGAGCCTGCTGGCCCCCACCGAGTGGTTCAGCCGCGTCGAGCGCAGCCACGACTTCGTGCTCTACGTCGCCGAGGCCCACGAGACCGCCTGGAAGCACGTGGTCGGCCGCCAGGTCGACCGCCTGTTCCGCGTCGGCCGCGGCGACCAGGCCCCGCCGCCCGAGCCGCCGGCCTACGCCTCGCGGCCGCTGCAGGCCCAGCGGTTGATCGACCTGATCCTGATCCAGCCCCCGAACGCCGAGCGGCCGCAGGGCTCGCAGGCCTGGCTGGAGGCCACCGACGCGGCCCGCCTCTTCCACCTGCGCGAAAACCGCCTGGCCGACGTCGAGCGCCTGGCCCGGGTGCTCACCGGCCAGTCGGTGGGCCTGGTGCTCTCCGGCGGCGGCGCGCGGGCCTACGCCCACATCGGCGCCATCCAGGCCCTGCGTGAGCGCGGCGTGCCGATCGACTTCGTCGGCGGGGCCTCGATGGGCGGCATCGTCGCGGCGGGCCTGGCCATGGGCTGGGACGACGGCGAGATGGAGGCCCGCATCCGCAAGGCCTTCGTCGACACCAGCCCGCTCGACGACATCGCCTTCCCGCTGGTCGCCATGACCCGCGGCGAGAAGGTCAAGGCCCGCCTGCACGAGCATTTCGGCGACATCGACATCGCCGACCTGTGGCTGCCGTTCTTCTGCGTCTCGTCGAACCTGACCTCGGGCGCCTATCACCTGCACCGCTCGGGGCCGCTGCACAGCGCCCTGCGCGCCTCGATCTCGCTGCCGGGCGTGCTGCCGCCGGTCGCCGACGGCGACGCGGTGCTGGTCGACGGGGCGGTGATGAAGAACTTCCCCGCCGACGTCATGCGCGCCTTCCAGCTGGGCCCCATCATCGGCGTCGACGTCACCCGCGGCCGCAGCATCACCGCCGCCGACATCGCCCGGCCGCCATCGCTGTGGAAATGGCTGTTCTCGGGCGAATGGCGCAAGGGCCCGCCGATCGTCGCCCTGCTGATGCGCGCGGCCACCGTCTCCACCGGCCGCGACCTCGCCGCCAGCCGCGAAGCCAGCGACGTCCTGATCACCCCCAAGCTCGACAAGATCGACATCCGCGACTGGAAAGCCTTCGAACCGGCCGTGGCGGCGGGCTTCGAAGCGGCGGCGGTGGCGCTCGACAGCCTGGAGGTCCCGGTGGCGGAGCTTCGTCGGCGAAAGAGCCTGGCGGAGATGGAGTAGACCCGAAAACCCTCTCTCTTTGAGAGAGGGAGGGACCCGCCGCGAAGCGGTGGGAGGGTGAGAGGTTTCACCGTCAGCCGGCAAACCTCGATCCCTTCAACTACGAGCACAATCTCGCGACAACTGCCGAATACCCGACTAGCCGCGCTCAGTTCGGAAAGAGTGTAACCT
>NZ_JBYCZS010000018.1:0-139484 GCF_057586355.1 Caulobacter sp. SRI_008 | reverse complement strand
TACCGCCGCCCACCAGGGTTTCTCGGCCAACCTCTACACCCTGCCCTCCGACGTCTTCCCGCGCGGCGCCGTCGGCTCGGTCGTCGGCATCGGCGGCATGCTCGGGGCCCTGGGCGGCATGGTGTTCTCCAAGTACATCGGCCAGGTTCTCGAGACGATCGGCACCTACACCCCGATCTTCATCGTCGCCGGCAGCGCCTATCTCGTCGCCCTGCTCGTCGTGCACCTGCTCGCGCCCAAGATGGAGCCGGTGAAGATCTGAGGCGCGCGCCGCCCGGCCTATAACCGGGCGGCATAGCCGTTCCGATCATCCGATACGACAGGGTCCGGCCGCGCGGGCATTTTCCGGCCACGCGGCCCCGTCTGCGCGGTAAGGAAAGTTCTCCCCGTATGAGCCTGATCATCGACTGCCACGGCCACTACACGACCGCGCCGGAGCCCCACAACGCCTGGCGCGACGAGCAGGTGAAAGCCTTCGAGAGCAACAGCCCGCCGCCGCCGTATCCCGACATTCCCGACGACCTGATCCGCGAGTCCATCGAGGGCGCGCAGCTGCGGCTGATCCGCGAGCGCGGCGCCGACATGACCATCTTCAGCCCCCGCGCCTCGACCATGGCCCACCACGTCGGCGACGAGGGCGTCAGCCGGGCCTGGGCGCAGCGCTGCAACGACCTGATCAAGCGGGTGGTGGATCTCTATCCGGAGACCTTCGCGGGCGTGTGCATGCTGCCGCAGTCGCCGGAAGCCGACCTGCAAGGTTCGATCGCCGAGCTGGAGCGGTGCGTCAACGAGCTGGGTTTCATCGGCTGCAACCTCAACCCCGACCCCGGCGGCGGCCACTTCGCCCATCCGCCGCTGACCGACCGCTACTGGTATCCCTTCTACGAGAAGATGTGCGAGCTGGACGTGCCGGCGATGATCCACGTCTCGGGCTCGTGCAACCACGCCCTGCACGCCACCGGCGCCTTCTACATCGCCGCCGACACCATCGCCTTCATGCAGCTGATCGAAGGCGACCTGTTCGCCGACTTCCCGACCCTGAAGTTCATCATCCCGCACGGCGGCGGCGCGGTTCCCTACCACTGGGGCCGCTACCGGGGCCTGGCCGACATGCTGAAGAAGCCGGGCCTGGACAAGCATCTGATGGAGAACGTGTTCTTCGACACCTGCGTCTATCACCAGCCGGGCGTGAACCTGCTGGCCGAAGTCATCGACAGCAAGAACATCCTGTTCGGCTCGGAGATGGTCGGCGCGGTGCGCGGGATCGATCCGACGACGGGGTTCTATTTCGACGACACCAAGCGCTATGTCGACGCGCTCGACATTCCCGACGCCGATCGCCACGCGATCTTCGAGGGCAACGCCCGCCGGGTGTTCCCGCGTCTGGACGCGATCCTGAAGGCGCGCGGGCTCTAGCGAACCTTCCAGCCGGCGAGCACAGCTCGCTGGCTCATGCCCTTGGCCTCGGACGCCGTCAGCGTGCGCCCGCGCCGGAACGCCGCCGCGCCGGGGCCGCCGGAGCCGAACTGCGAGAAGCGCACCGCCTCGGGCTGGAGCATGGTGCGCGGATTGCCGTCCTTGCCGGTGTACCACATCTCCGTCCACCCCTCCGGCGCGACGTGATCGTCCATCCAGCAGTCGATGAAGGCCGTCTGGGCGACGTATTTCGGATCGCCGTACTGGCCGTCGGCAAACCGGCTGGACGGCCGCCAGGGCCGGCCGAGATAGACCGAGCCGCGCGCCGTGCCGGGCGCCTTGGTCAGTTTGCAGTCCTTGAAGACGAAGCCGAACGGCTGATCGATCGGGGTGCTGGGGGCGACGACATAGCCATCGACCGGATCGACCGGACGCGGCAGCGAGCGGATCTCGCAATCGCGGAAGAACGCCCTTCCCGCCCCGAAGATGAAGTCGTAGCTGCCGGCGATCAGGCAGCGCTCGAACAGACTGCGGCCGGCGTCGGGAAACAGGGTGTCCTGGTAGCTGAGGATGTCGACATCGCTCAGTCGCGCGCGGTCCGAACCCTTGTCGAGCATCAGGGCCACGGCCTGCGGGCCGCCGCCGTCGTGCGAGTGCAGGCCGCCGGGCTTGGACATTTCCGCCAGGCCGTCGAAGGCGTTGCGGATGGTCAGGTTGCGGGCGGCGAAGTCCGGCGCGCGGACGAACAGGGTCGGGGTGCGGAAAGTGCCCCAGCGCTTGCCGTCGGGCGCGATCAGGCCCGAGGCGGCCAGGTGGCTGATGATGCTGGCCTGGCGGTCCTCGCCGACCAGATGGACGAAGGGCCTGTCGATCACGACCTGCTCGTCCCAGACGCCACGCGCGACCAGGATGCGGAACGGCCGCTTTCCGTCCACGGGCGCGGCGGCGACAGCGGCCGACAGCCGGTCGTAGGTCGGGGCCGAGAAGCGGCGGGCGTCATCCGGTCGCTTGAGCACGGCGTCGTAGCGCGGCGCGGCAGCGGCCATGCCCGGGATCAACAACAAGCCGGCGGCGACGGCCCGGCGCGAAACGATCGTCATCGAAGCCTCGAAACAAAAAGACGCGAAACAAAAAGACGGGCGTCGGCCGTGAAGGATCGGCCGACGCCCAACATTCCCCTGGGAGGAGGAAGCCTAGAAAGAGTACCGGAAGCCGAAATTGTACTGCCGGCCGGTGTGGGAATAGACGTAGACGCTGTCGCGCTGGCTGTCGGTGTACTGGTCGTTGAACGCGTCAGTCAGGTTGAGCCCCTCGAAGGTGATCTTCAGGCGCTTGTTGATCGCGTACGAAGCCGAGGCGTCGACGGTGAAGGTGTCGCGCACCCCGTCGATGTCGTTGGTCGAGGTGCCGCTGGGCACCGCGGTCAGGTACTTGTCGCGATAGGCGCCGGAGACCCGGGCGCTGAACCGGTCGTCCTCGTAGTAGAGCGTGGCGTTGAAAGCGTTCTTCGACAGGCCGACCAGGTCGTTCTGCACGAAGCCGGTGGTCGAGCGCGACGAGATGTAGTCGATCTTGGAGTCGACGATCGTGACGTTGAAGATCGCCCCGGTGTGGCGCAGCGGACCCGGCAGGAAGCTGAAGGGCTGCTGATAGCTGATCTCGATCCCCTTCAGCGGCCCGCCCTTGGTGTTGACCGGCTGGCTGAACAGGAAGGTGTCGTTGGCCGACACACCGGCCAGGCCGTCGAGCAGGCTGACCGGGAAGCCGGAGGCGGCGAAGGTCTGCGAGATCCGCTGCGTCTGGATGTAGCTGTCGATGTCCTTGTAGAACAGGCCGACCGACAGCAGGGCGTCCTTGGCGAAGTACCACTCGGCCGACAGGTCGTAGGTGGTGGCCCGGATCGGGTCGAGGTTCGGGTTGCCCGAGCTGACGCTGAACACGCCGACGACGCTGAGGCTGCCGCCCGGCGTCAGGCTGCCGAGGTTGGGACGGGTCATGACCTTGGCCGCGCCGAAGCGCAGCAGGAAGTCGGGCGTGACCTCGGCGGTCAGGTTCAGGGCCGGCAGCACGTCCTCGTAGTCGCGCTTGACGGTGGCCTGCTGGGCCGCGCCGGACACCAGCTGGTAGCCGGTCGAGCTCTGGTCGGTCTTGACGTAGCGCACCCCGACGTCGCCGCGGATCGGCCAGGCGAACCGGTCGCTGTTGAAGTCCAGCTGCACGTAGGCGGCGGTGTCCTTCTCGGTGACGCTGCGGATGTTGCCGCGGGCGGCCGAGTTGCTCGCGCCGGATAGTTCGAACAGGCCCGTGCCGCTGTAGATGTTGAACAGCTTGGCGAAGGCGTCCAGGTCGGGGGCGGCCCAGCTGGTGGGATAGCCCGAGCCGCCGAGGTTCTTGCCGAAGCCGCTGACCAGCTTGGTCAGGGTCGCCAGGGTGACGCCCGCCGGCAGGGTCGGAACGACGGACTCGTTGACCCGCGCCAGGGCCCAGGAGTCGAACTCGTACTTCTTGAGGTTCACCCCGGCCTTCAGGCGGAAGGTGTCGTTGAGCTCGTAGTCGCCGTCGAGCTGGGCGGTCTGGATGGTGTTGGTCACGCCCTGCGGCCGCAGGCGGATCTCCGAACGCGCCGCGCCGAAGTTGTAGGCCAGCGGATCGGTGACATCGAAGCCGAAGTTCATCGCCGGCAGGTTGGCGTTGTTCCGGTAGTCGTAGGAGAAGCCGTCGGCGTTCTCGCGATTGAGGATCACCGTGGTCTGGATCGGGTTGTCGAAGTCCGACTTCGAGAAGCCGACCAGGCCCGTCACCTTGAAGCGGTCGGTGAAGTGGTGCTCGGCCGTGAAGGTGGCCTGGGTGTACTTGGTGTCGAGCTTGTCGAAGCGGGTCTCGCTCTCGACGTCGACGTCGTCGAACAGGCCGTAGACCATGTCGCCCTTGGCGTTGACCACGCCGTCGCGGACGATGATCTCGGGCCGGCCGCCCTGGGCGGCGTTACGGGCGAAGGACAGGGCTTCGAGCCAGTTCTCGGTGCGGGTGGCCTTGAAGTCGGAATAGAGGAAGTCGGCCGAGATCAGGGTCTTCTCGTCGGGCCGGAACTGCAGCGAGCTGGTGATCCCCAGGCGCTTCTGGTCATGGGTCAGGCGGCCATAGCGCGGGAAGCGCGGGGTGAAGACGCTGGCGGAGCTTGCCTGGGTGAAGGTCGAGGCTGGGCTGAAGCCGCCCACCTCCGTGCCGTTCAGCCAGCCGCCCGAGCCGTGGCCCTCTTCCAGCAGATGGCGCTCGGTATAGGCCACCGAGACCAAGGCCCCCAGTTTGCCGTCGAACCAGGTGTTGGAGGCCAGGGCCGCGAAGCGCGGATCCCAGCTTTCGGAGAGGTCGTTGTAGCCCTGCTGGGCCGAGACCACGAAGGTCGCGCCTTTGTAGTCGAACGGCCGGCCGGTCTGCAGGTCGACCGTGGCGCCCAGCGAGCCTTCCTCGGTGGAAGCCGAGGCGGTCTTGCGCACGGTGATGCTGTTGAAGAGCTCCGAGGCGAAGACGTTGAAGTCGAACGAGCGGTTGCGGTTGGCGCCGCCCGAGCTGTCGGTGCCGCTGGCCGTGCTCTGGCCCTCAACGCCGTTGATGCGCACGCGGGTGAACTGCGGGCCCAGGCCCCGGACGGTGATCTGGCGGCCCTCGCCGGCGTCGCGGGCGATCGAGACGCCGGGCACGCGCTGGATGGACTCGGCGAGGTTGGCGTCCGGGAAGTCGGCGATGTCCTCGGCCTTGATCACGTCGACCACGCCGCTGGCGCGCTTCTTGACGTTCAGGGCGCTGCCCAGGCTGGCGCGGAAGCCGGTGACGACCACCTCCTCGACGGCGGCGGGCTCTTCGATCGTGTCGCCGACCGGCTCGGACTGCTGGGGGATGGCGACCGGGGCGGTCGAGGCCAGCTGCACCGAGGCCTTCTGGCCCAGCACCGCCGTGCGGCCGTCGTTGGAGACCACGGTGAGATTGGCGCCGTCGAGCAGGCGCGAAAGGCCTTCGGAGACGGTATAGGTCCCGCGCACGGCGTTGACCCGCTTGCCCTGGACGGCCGCCTGCGGCGCCAGGATCTGCAGGTCTGCCTGCTTGCCGAACTGCGGAATGCCCGTGGCCGCGGCCTGGGCCGGAATATCGAATTTTCGCGCCTGAGCCTGGGCTTGCGTGCCCACCAGCACCGCCGCGGCGCCAGCCGCCAGCATCAAGGCCGACTTGCCGTAGACATATCGCGGACAACCCATTCCGCGCCCTCCCTGTTTTGTCGTTTCGCACGGCGCTTCTCGGAGCGCCTGTCTAGAGCGATGCGAGGGAAACCGGTTTCCGTCAGACATCGGCGAAATTTTTCGCGGTAAGGGCGATCGGCCCCTATTCCGCTAGCGCCGCGCTTGCCTCCACCAGGATGGCGTCGCCGCGCACCGTCACCTTCGCACCGAAGCTGGCGGCGGCGGCGCGGGCGAAGCTTTCCGGCTCGTTGGTGCGGAACCAGCCGACCAGCCGCTGGTCTGCCAGCCCCTGGTCGACGATGACGATCTTGCGGGCGTTGTAGCGGTTGAACTCCTCGGCGGCCGCGCCGAAGGCCTCGCCGTCGAGCACGATCTGGCCTTCTCGCCAGGCCAGCTCCCGGGTGATCTCCAGAGACGCGGCCGCCGGCCGGGCGGCGCCGGCGCTGTCGGAGACGAAGACCCGCTCGCCGGCGGCCACGCGACGGGGCGCCTCGCCCGCGCCTTCGGACCAGACCTCGACCACGCCCTCGGTGACCAGCACCTCGCAGCCGCCGGCGCGGCGACGGACGGAGAAAGCAGTGCCGACCGCCCTCACCCGCACCGGCCCGCTCTCGACCACGAACGGCCGCTGCGCGTCCTTGGCGACCTGGAACCAGGCCTCGCCCTTGTCGAGCCGCACCTCGCGCTTGCGCGGCTTCATGGCCACTTCCAGGGCAGTGTCGGTGTTGATGGCGGCCATCGAGCCGTCGGCCAGCGGCACGCGCCGGATCTCGCCCACCGCCGTGCCGTAGCGCGCGGCCAGCAGGCGCGGGACCAGCAGCGCCGCGACGCAGGCGGCGGCCGCGGCGACACCACCGCCGGCCAGCAGGGCGCGACGCGACGGCGCCTTCGCCTTGGCCGGCGCGGCCGCCTCTGGTCCGAGCACGCGAGCGCGATCCAGCAAGGTCCAGCCGGCCTGGGCGCGCACATAGGCGCCGCGCCGGCGCGGATCGCCGGCCAGCCAGGCTTCGAGTTCAGCCGCCTCTTCGGCGGGGAGTTCGCCCTGATCGACGCGCACCACCCATCGGGCGGCGCGCGCCTCGATGTCAGCGGCGCTTTCGCGTTCGGTCATGCGTATTCGGCCTCCTCGCGGCCGTCGGTTGTTGCTGCGTTTCACCCTCGGCGAGGGCGGCGAGGATGGCGCGAAGCCCCCTCACGGATTCGTTCTCGACCACGTTCTCGGTCACGCCCATGCGGCGGGCGATCTCGCGTTGCGGCAGGCCTTCGATCTTGCGCATCTCGAAGATCCGGCGGCAGCGGTCGGGCAAGGCGGCGATCAGCCGCCGTACCCGCTCCAATTCGCGCCGCCCGCCGGCGATGCGCTCGGGCGAAGGCTCGTCGAGCTCGACGTTCAGAGAGTCGATCTCGGCCGCCGTGTCGATCCGCACCACCCTGGCCCGCCGAAGCTGCTCCAGCGCCACGCTGCGGGCGGCCTGGAAGAGATAGGCCCGCGGCTCGCCGATGTGCTCGACGGCGCTGAGGCCCGCCAGGCGGCAGTAGGTTTCCTGCACGATGTCGTCGACGTCGCCCGCGGCCGCGAACGCCCGTCTAAGCCACGCGCGCAGGTCGGCTTCATGGGGCAGGATCTCCCGCCCGATCCAAGCCACGACACGCGTACGCCCGTCCGACACCGTTTCCGCCCGAGTTGTTCTGAAGGGAGCGATGCACGGCCGGGGAATTTCCGTCAAACCCGACGGCGGAAAAGTCGCCCCTCGTTCGAACCGCGCGCTCCGGAACTCACGTTAAACAGCCGCGTTGTCCGCTTAGTTGAGTGGAGTTCCGCCGCTTCGGCCAGGAACTCGAGGGGGCGAAATGCGGGACACGGGGCAGACGGCCGGCGAACACAAGCTGGACCAACGCCAACTGCTGGCGGCGTTGCGGGCCTTTCGACGCGGAGATTTCTCCGTCCGCCTCCCCGATGATCTCGACGGACTGGACGGCGAGCTGGCCGAGGCCTTCAACGACGCCGTCGGCCTCAACGACCGGATTTCCAAGGAATTCGAGCGCCTGCGCGACTCGGTCGGCCGCCAGGGCAAGATCAACCAGCGCGCCGCCCTGCCCGGCGCCCTGGGCTCGTGGAACGACAGCGTCGAGGCGGTCAACAGCCTGATCACCGACATGGTCCATCCGACCGCCGAAATGGCCCGGGTGATCGGCGCCGTCGCCAAGGGCGACCTCTCCCAGACCATGGACCTCGAGAACGAGGACCACCCGCTGCGCGGCGAGTTCCTGCGCATCGGCAAGGTGGTCAACACCATGGTCGGCCAGCTGGGCTCGTTCGTCTCGGAAGTGACCCGCGTAGCCCGCGAGGTCGGCACCGAGGGCAAGTTGGGCGGCCAGGCCAAGGTGGCGGGCGTCGCCGGCGCCTGGAAGGACCTGACCGACAACGTCAACCTGATGGCCGCCAACCTGACCGGCCAGGTCCGCAACATCGCCGAGGTCACCACCGCCGTCGCCAACGGCGACCTGTCGCGCAAGATCACCGTCGACGTGAAGGGCGAGGTGCTGGAGCTGAAGAACACCATCAACACCATGGTGGACCAGCTGAACGCCTTCGCCAGCGAAGTCACCCGCGTCGCCCGCGAGGTCGGCACCGAAGGCAAGCTTGGCGGTCAGGCCCAGGTCGAGGGCGTCGGCGGCACGTGGAAGGAGCTGACCGACAACGTCAACCTGATGGCCGGCAACCTCACCGGCCAGGTCCGCAACATCGCCGAGGTGACCACCGCCGTGGCGCGCGGCGACCTCTCCAAGAAGATCACCGTCGACGTGCGCGGCGAGATCCTGGAGCTGAAGGACACCATCAACGTGATGGTGGACCAGCTGAACGCCTTCGCCAGCGAAGTCACCCGCGTGGCCCGCGAGGTCGGCACCGAGGGCAAGCTGGGCGGTCAGGCCCAGGTCGAGGGCGTCGGCGGCACGTGGAAGGACCTCACCGACAACGTCAACTTCATGGCCGCCAACCTGACCGGCCAGGTCCGCAACATCGCCGAAGTGACCACCGCCGTGGCCAATGGCGACCTCTCCAAGAAGATCACCGTCGACGTGAAGGGCGAGATCCTGGAGCTGAAGTCGACCATCAACGTCATGGTCGATCAGCTGAACGCCTTCGCCAGCGAAGTCACCCGCGTGGCCCGCGAAGTGGGTACGGAAGGCAAGCTGGGCGGCCAGGCCAACGTCACCGGGGTCGGCGGCACCTGGAAGGAGCTGACCGACAACGTCAACCTGATGGCCGGCAACCTGACCGGCCAGGTCCGCAACATCGCCGAGGTGACCACCGCCGTGGCCCGCGGCGACCTCTCCAAGAAAATCACCGTCGACGTGCGCGGCGAGATCCTGGAACTGAAGAACACCATCAACACCATGGTGGACCAGCTGAACTCGTTCAGTTCGGAAGTGACCCGCGTGGCCCGGGAAGTCGGCACCGAGGGCAAGCTGGGCGGCCAGGCCCAGGTTCGCGGCGTGGCCGGCACCTGGAAGGACCTCACCGACAACGTCAACTTCATGGCCGCCAACCTCACCGGCCAGGTCCGCAACATCGCCGACGTGACGACCGCCGTGGCCAATGGCGACCTCTCCAAGAAGATCACCGTCGACGTGAAGGGCGAGATCCTGGAGCTGAAGAACACCATCAACGTCATGGTGGACCAGCTGAACGGCTTCGCCTCGGAAGTGACCCGCGTGGCGCGCGAGGTCGGCACCGAGGGCAAGCTGGGCGGCCAAGCCCAGGTCAAGGGCGTGGCCGGCACCTGGAAGGAGCTGACCGACAACGTCAACCTGATGGCCGGCAACCTGACCGGCCAGGTCCGCAACATCGCCGAGGTGACGACCGCCGTGGCGATGGGCGACCTCTCCAAGAAGATCACCGTCGACGTGCGCGGCGAGATCCTGGAGCTGAAGAACACCATCAACGTCATGGTCGATCAGCTGAACTCGTTCAGCTCCGAAGTGACCCGCGTGGCGCGCGAGGTCGGCACGGAAGGCAAGCTCGGCGGCCAGGCCCAGGTGAAGGGCGTGGCCGGCACGTGGAAGGACCTGACCGACAACGTCAACTTCATGGCCGCCAACCTCACCGGTCAGGTCCGCAATATCGCCGACGTGACGACCGCCGTCGCCAAGGGCGACCTTTCCAAGAAGATCACCGTCGACGTGCGCGGCGAGATCCTGGAGCTGAAGTCGACCATCAACGTCATGGTCGATCAGCTGAACGGCTTCGCCTCGGAAGTGACACGGGTGGCGCGCGAAGTCGGCACCGAGGGCAAGCTGGGCGGCCAGGCCGCCGTGCCGGGCGTGGCCGGCACCTGGAAGGACCTCACCGACAACGTCAACATGATGGCCGCCAACCTGACCGGCCAGGTCCGCAACATCGCCGACGTCGTGACCGCCGTCGCCCAGGGCAACCTCAAGCGCAAGCTGACCCTCGACGCCAAGGGCGAAATCGCCTCGCTGGCCGACACCATCAACGGCATGATCGAGACCCTGGCCACCTTCGCCGACCAGGTGACCAACGTGGCCCGCGAGGTGGGTTCGGAAGGCAAGCTGGGCGGCCAGGCCAAGGTGCCGGGCGCGGCCGGCCTGTGGCGCGACCTGACCGACAACGTCAACGAACTGGCCGCCAACCTGACCACCCAGGTGCGCGCCATCGCCGAGGTCTCGACCGCCGTGACCAAAGGCGACCTGACCCGCTCGATCACGGTCGAGGCCTCCGGCGAAGTGGCCGCGCTGAAGGACAACATCAACGAGATGATCCGGAACCTGAAGGATCAGACGTTGAAGAACACCGAGCAGGACTGGCTGAAGACCAACCTGGCCCGGTTCAGCCGCATGCTGCAGGGCGAGCGCGACCTGTCGACGGTGTCGAACCTGGTGCTGTCGGAGCTAGCCGCCCTGATCAACGCCCAGCACGGCGTGTTCTATGTCTCGGACGCCGACGAGGCCGGCGAGACGGTGCTGACCCTGGCGGCCAGCTACGCCGGCGCCCAGCGCCGCTCGCCAGCCAGCCAGCTGCGCCTGCGCGAGGGCCTGGTCGGCCAGTGCGCGGCCGAGAAGAAGCGCATCCTGCTGACCGACCTGCCGGCCGACTACGTCAAGATCAGCTCGGGTCTGGGCGAGGCCGCGCCGCGCAGCATCATCGTGCTGCCGGCCCTGTTCGAGGGCGAACTGAAGGCGGTGATCGAGCTGGCCAGCTTCGGCGCCTTCAACGAGACCCAGCAGGCCTTCCTCGACCAACTGATGGAGTCGATCGGCATCGTGCTGTCGACCATCGCCGCCAACATGCGCACCGAGGGCCTGCTGGCCCAGTCGCAACTGCTGACCTCGGAACTCCAGGCCCAGCAGGGCGAACTGAAGAAGACCAACGACCGCCTTGAACTGCAGGCCGCGTCCTTGCGCCAGTCCGAGGAACTGCTGCGCTCCAAGCAGGAGGAACTGCAGCAGACCAACGCCGAGCTGGAAGACAAGGCCCTGCTGCTGTCGGCCCAGAACAAGCAGGTCGAGGCCAAGAACACCGAGGTCGAGCAGGCCAAGGCGGCGCTGGAGGAGAAGGCCGAGCAGCTGGCCCTGACCTCGAAGTACAAGTCCGAGTTCCTGGCAAACATGAGCCACGAACTGCGCACGCCGCTCAACAGCCTGCTGATCCTGTCGAAGATGCTCAGCGAGAACGCCCAGGGCAACCTCAGCGGCAAGCAGGTGGAGTTCGCCAAGAACATCCACAGCGCCGGCGCCGACCTGCTGGGCCTGATCAACGACATCCTCGACCTGTCGAAGATCGAGAGCGGCACGGTCACCCTCGACATCGGCGAGATGTCGTTCGCCAGCCTGCGCGACCAGACCGAGCGCACCTTCGCCCAGATCGCCCAGGACAAGAAGCTCGACTTCCTGATCGATCTCGACCCCGCCCTGCCCCGGGCCATGTACACCGACGACAAGCGCCTGCAGCAGGTGATCAAGAACCTGCTGTCCAACGCCTTCAAGTTCACCGAGGCCGGCTCGGTCAGCCTGTCGGTCAGCCGGGCCGAGCGCGGCTGGGCCGAAGGCAACGACCACCTCAACAAGGCCGGCCAGGTGCTGGCCTTCTCGGTCGAGGACACCGGCATCGGCATCCCTGAGGAAAAGCAGCGGATCATCTTCGAGGCCTTCCAGCAGGCCGACGGCACCACCAGCCGCAAGTACGGCGGCACGGGGCTGGGCCTCTCGATCAGCCGCGAGATCACCCGCCTGCTGGGCGGCGAGCTGAGGGTGGTCTCCACGCCCGGCCAGGGCAGCACCTTCACTCTCTATCTGCCGTTGAACTTCAGCCCGACGGCGGCCTCCGCCCTTTCCGGCCCGACGCCGCGCCCGGCCGGCGCCCCGCCGGCGACCTTCGTCATCTCCACGGCCGACGCCCCCGCCTACGAGCCGGTCGAGACCGTGCAGGACGACCGCGACGGCATCGAGCCCGGCGACTCCGTGGTGCTGATCGTCGAGGACGATCCGCGCTTCGCCTCCATCCTGCTGACCCTGGCGCGCGACGCCGGCTATCGCGGGGTGGTCACCGGCGAAGGCTCGGCCGTGCCGTCCCTGGCGCGCCGGTTCTCGCCCGAGGCCATCCTGCTCGACGTCGGCCTGCCCGACATGGACGGCCTGGCCCTGCTGGACCTCCTCAAGCGCACCGCCGACACCCGCCACATCCCGGTGCAGGTGATCTCGGCAGACGATCGCGGCGGCCTTGCCCCATCGATGGGCGCGCTGGGCTTCACCAGCAAGCCGGTCGAGCAGGAAGCGGTGATCTCGACCCTGGACCGCGTGCGTCGCCTGGCCCACGGCGGCGCGCGGGCGCCGACCCTGGTCGGGGGCGGCAGCGATACGATCCGTCTGCTGCGCGAGGCCTTCGGCGACGTGCATGTAGCGCGTGACCTTTCCGCCCTCCCCGCCTTGGCCTTCTCGGGCGACGGCGGCGGCCTGGTGATCGAGGTCGAGGCGGGCGCGGCCGGGTCGGTTCTCGACGCCCTGAAGACCCGCAACCCGGCCCCCGGCGCGGTGGTGCTGTACGCGCCCGGCGAACGCGACGCCGAGGAGAGCCGGCGCCTGCGGCTGGCGGTGTTCACGGGGCTGGCCCGCATCGCCCGCACGCCAGAACAACTGATCGATCAGGCCGCCCTGCTGCTGCACGAACGGGTGGACGGCCTGCCCGAGGCCGCCCGCGCCATGCTGGCCCAGAACCGCCACGCCGACGCCGTTCTGGCCGGCCGCACCGCCGTCGTCATCGACGACGACATCCGCAACATCTTCTCCCTGGCCAGCGCCCTGGAGGAATACGGCATCGCGCTGCGCTACGCCGAAAGCGGCCGAGCGGGCCTGGAGCTGATGGACGGTCTGGACCAGGTCGACCTGGTGCTGGTCGACATCATGATGCCCGACATGGACGGCTACGAGACCATGCGCGAGATCCGCTCGCGCCGGCGCTTCGCCGACCTGCCGGTGATCGCCGTCACCGCCAAGGCCATGAAGGGCGACCGCCAGAAGTGCATCCAGGCCGGGGCGTCCGACTATGTCTCCAAGCCGGTGGACCTGGACCAGCTGATCTCCGTGCTGAGAGTCTCGGTGCAACGGGCGGACGCGGCGCGGGCGGCCGGCGACAACGTGGTGGTGCTGGCGACGGCGGCGTCCTGATCATGGTCCCCGCCGTCCAGTTCCCACCGGTCGAGCCCGAGCCGCAGCCGGTCACCAAGATCCTCATCGTCGACGACGACGAGCGCAACGCCTTCGCCGCCGTCCAGGCGCTGGAGAGCCTGGGCCAGGAGCTGGTCATCGCCCGCTCCGGCGAGGAGGCCCTGCGGCGACTGCTGACCGACGACTTCGCCGTGATCCTGCTGGATCTGCACATGCCGGGCATGGACGGCTACGAGACCGCCGCCCTGATCCGCCAGCGCCGGCGCACGCGCAGCGTGCCGATCGTCTTCCTGACCGCCGTGTTCCGCGACGAGACCCACATCTTCAAGGCCTATTCGGCCGGGGCGGTGGACGTGGTGTTCAAGCCGGTCGATCCGTTCATCCTGCGCTCCAAGGTGCAGGTGCTGGTCGATCTGCACGTCAAGACGCTGGAGCTGGCCCGCCAGGCCGAGCACCAGAAGGCCCTGCTGGAGGAATACGCCCGGGTTCAGGTCGAGAAGGCCGCGGCCGAACGCTCGCTGCGCAGCAACGAGGAGCGCCAGCAGGCGATCCTGCGGGTGCTGCCGATCGTCTTCCACTCCCGCCTGGCCGAGCCGCCCTACACCCCGCTGTCGCTGAGCGACAACGCCGAGCGCCTGACCGGCTTTCCAGCCGAACAGCTGCTGGGAGAGGCCGCGCTGGGCATCGACCGGGTGCATCCCGAGGACCGCCCCGTGGTCGCCCGCGCCCAGGCCGAGGCCATACGGACGGGTTCCTACAGCTGCGAGTACCGCTGGCTGCGGGCCGACGGCGAGTATCGCTCGTTCATCGACCAGGGCGTCCTGGCCTTCGACGACGACACCGGCCGCGCCCTGGTTTTCGGCGCCCTGTTCGACAACACCGACCGCCGCGGCCTGGAAGAGGCCCTGTCCCACGCCCGCAAGATGGAGGCCGTCGGCCAGCTGACCGGCGGGGTGGCCCACGACTTCAACAACCTGCTGACCGTGGTGCTGGGCAATATCGACCTTGTGCAGCGGCGCTGCGGCGACGCCTTTCCCTATGCCCGGCAGATCACGGCGGCCCGCCAGGCGGCCGAGCGCGGGGCGGCCCTGACCCGACAGCTCTTGGCCTTCTCGCGCCGACAGCGGCTGGACCCGGCGACGGTCGAACTCAACGACCTCGTCCGCGAGTTCTCGTCCCTGCTGCGCCAGGCCGTGGGCGAAGCCGTAACTATCGAGGTCGAGCATTCGACCGAACAAGGCTGGGTGCATGTCGACGTCGCCCAGCTGGAAAGCGTGCTGCTGAACCTGGCGGTCAACGCTCGCGACGCCATGGACGGCGCGGGCCTACTGAAGATCCTCGTCCGCACTGGCGCGGCCGGCCACCAGCTGGTGGTCAGCGACAGCGGCCCTGGCATGTCGCCGGAGGTGGCCTCGCGCATCTTCGAGCCGTTCTTCACCACCAAGGAGGTGGGCAAGGGCTCGGGCCTGGGTCTCTCGCAGGTCTATGGCTTCGTGCGGCAGTCGGGCGGCGAGATCGAGGTGACGACCAGCCCCGGCGCTGGCGCATCCTTCCGCATCGACCTGCCGGCCTGCGCGCCGTCTAGCGTGGAAATCGTGATCGAAGGCCCCGCCGCCAGCGTGCCGGTCGGCACCGAGCGGATCCTGGTGGTCGAGGACGATCCGGCCGTGCTGGCCCTGGCGGTCGATACCCTGCGGCCGCTGGGCTACCACGTCGCCGCGGCGCGCAACGCCGCCAGCGCCCTGCGCCGCCTGCGCAACGGCGACGGCTTCGACCTGCTGTTCTCCGACGTGGTCATGCCCGGCGGGATCACGGGCCTGGACCTGGCCCGCAAGGCCCGCGTCAAGCGGCCCAGCCTGAAGGTGCTGCTGACCTCGGGCTTCATCGGCCAGGAGGCCGAAGACTGGGCCAACGAATACCCGATGATCGACAAGCCCTACGCGCCCTCGGCCCTGGCCGCGCGGGTGCGGGCGATCCTCGACGCGGTGAACTAAGCGGGCGTTTCAGCCCAACCGGTTAGCCCATCCGGGCGCTGATCAGGAACCGGCTGCGGCTTTCGGCCGACTTGCGTTCCAGCGCCTGGCGCTCCTGCTGCTCGGTGGCGTCGAGCATGGCTTCCAGCAGGCGCGAGAAGTGCAGGCGCATGGCCTGGCGGGCGGCCTTGGCGTCGCGGCGGCGCAGGGCCTCGACCACGGCGGCGTGCTCGTTCTGGCGGGCGTCGCCATCGTGATGGCAGATCGACTCGTGGGTGCGGCGCACCTCCGGATCTTCCATGCGGAACTTCCAGAGGGTCTTGATCGTGTGGATGATGACGCGGTTGCCCGAGGCCGAGGCGATGGTCATGTGGAACTCGCGATCCACCGCCGTCGAGCGGGCGTCATCGTCGCCGGCCTCGACCATCTCGATCAGCAGGGCGTCGAGCTTGGCCAGATCCGCGTCCGAGATGATCGGCGCGGCCAGGGCGGCGGCCTCGGACTCGAACAGCGAGCGGGCTTCGGTCAGCTCGAACGCGCTGACCGTCGGCAGGGCGTCGCCGCCGGCGCTGTCGGGCGCGACCGGACCGCAGACATAGACCCCCGAGCCGGCCCGGATACGCAGAGTCCCGCGCGCCTGCAGCGCGATCTCGGCCTCGCGCACCGTCACCCGGCTGACGCCCAGCCGTTCGGACATCTCCCGCTCGCCCGGCAGCCTGGAGCCGGGCGGAAACTCTCCCGCCCGGACCATGCCGGCGATCTTGTCGGCGATTTCCTCGAACAGCCGGCGGTCGGCCATGGCGCCCCTCTAAGACGTTGTTGCGTCGCCAGATTTGCCCCAATCGGATTAAAATTGGAATAGCAAATTGGTTTGCACCACGGCCGCCAATCGGCCCTAGAAGCGCGCGCGTATCGAAGCGAAGAACTGCGGCCCGAAGTACTGGTAGTTGCGGGTGCTGCCCTGGATCGGCATCGAGTCGACCTTGACCTCGTTGAAGAGGTTGAGGCCCTGCAGGCGGATATCGACCTTCTTGTTCAGCTTGTACTGGGCGGTGAAGTCGAAGGCGTCGCCGCCCGAGATGTAGCGCAGTTGGGCGTTGCCGCCGACGAAGTCCTGATAGTAGCGCGAGCGGTAGCGGTAGATGCCCTGCAGGGTCAGCGGGCCGGCCTCGTAATAGAGCTGGGCCGACAGCACGTGCTTGGAATAGCCGTTCAGGCCCGCGGCCGGGATCATGCCTTCGGTCACCACGCCGGTGTCGGGGTCGACGACGTCGCCCAGCCGGATGTCGTGGTTCTTGAAGTTGGTGATCGCGTAGTTGTAGCTCAGCTTGCCGCCGAAGCCGTCGAGCGGCTTGGGCAGCCAGCTGAACTTGTTCGAGAGCGTGAACTCCGCGCCGTAGACGTGGCTCTTGTCGTCGCTGTTCTGGGTCTGGGTGACCGGCACCGTGACGTTCTGACCGTCGATGACGAACTCTTCGTCGATGGTCACCGGGATGAAGCCGCCGGTGAACTGTTTGTAGTACAGCGTCGTCGCCAGGATGGTGTCGCGGTTGTAGTAGTATTCGAGCGCGACGTCGGCGTTCCACGACATGATCGGCTTCAGGCGCGGGCTGCCGCTGGCGACGATCTCGCCGATCGCGTCCTGGATCGAGGTGAAGTCCGTGCCGTCCTGCAGGGTGATGGTCCGCCCCGCCGCCAGACTGCTGGGGGCCGGCCGCGACATGGCGCGGTAGAGCGCGATCCGGCCGACCGTCTTGGGATTCAGGTCGAAATTGGCGTTGACGCTGGGCAGCACGCGGAAGCTGGACGCCTTGATCCGGGTGTCGTCGAACTCGCCGGTCTCGACCAGGCGGATCGAGCCGTCGCTGTTGTTGACCACTTCCAGGCCGGCCCGCAGGCCCTTGGAGACGACGCTGGTGTCGACGACGCGGACGCCGAAGTTGCCACGCACCGGCATGCCCGCCGCCTCGCCCCTGTAAGACGCCATGACGTAGCCCGACCACACGGTCTCGGTGACGTCGGCGTTGGCCACCGAGCGGGTGTCGCCCGTGCCGCCGGGATCCTCCGTGCCAAGATAGTTGCGGAACTGGCAGAGGGTGTCGAAGGTCGCCCAGCTGTGGATCGAGCCGCCGGGGGCGTCGGACATGTAGTCTGACTGCGGGAAGTTGGTGCGGCAGGCCAGGTTCACCGCCCGGTCCACCGCCAGGCTGGCCTGGTCGATGGTGACCAGGTCGTCATAGGTGGTGTAGCGGCGACGCGAATAGCGCAGGCCCGCGTCGACCTTGTTGATGAAGCCGTCTAGCGCGTAGCTGGCGTCGAAGCGGGTCGCGAAGATGCGGTCCTTCTTCTCCTCCTCCTCGCGGGTCAGGCGAGCGTCGTCGCTGAACAGCGACCAGTCGTCGAGGTTGAAGCGCGGATCGATGGTGATGGTGGGCGCGAAGCCGTTGCGGGCGTCGTAGACGTAGGGCACGCGCTGATTGTTGATCGCCGTGCGCACGCCGTAGATGTCGAGCGGATCCGAGCGCAGGCGGACCGAGCGGGTCAGGTCGGTGCGGGTGGTCTGGCTGTAGGAGATGTCAGCCTTCAGGGTCAGGCGATCGGTGGCCTCGAACTCGAAATTGCCGCCCCCGCCGATGTATTCCTCTTCCCGCTGGAACAGGGTCGAGACCGACTGCAGCGTGCTCGAGCCCTCGGCGTAGAGCAGCCGGCCGTCATCGTCGTACTGCACGTTGTGCAGGTTGTAGCGGGTCTCGGCCAAGCCCAGGTCGTGGCGGTCTTCCTGGTAGTTCCGCTTGGAATATTCGACGTCGAAATTGGCGTCGAAGCGGTCGTTGGGCTGCCATTGCAAGGCGCCGAAGAAGGCGTCGCGCTTCTCCTTGGCGGTCAGCTGGCGATAGGTCATCGAGTTGGGCGTCAGGTAGAACGGCGCGCCGGCGGCGGCCTGGGCGCGGCTCACCTCGGTGCAGTTGCCGGTGCTGACGATGCTGGGATTGCAGGCCACCCAGGTGTTCGACGCAACGTAGGACTCGGCCGGGTCGTCGACCTGGTTGCGCTGGATCCCCAATGAAATCCCGACATCGCCGAGCTTGCCCAGCTCGTACTGGTCGACATAGCTGGCCGTGCCGCGCCAGCCCCAGGGATCGGAGCCGGTGATCCGCTTCTGGTAGGGATTGTAATTGCCCTTCAGCTCCACCTGGGCCAGCCGCTTGCCGTAGTCGAGCGGCTTCTTGGTCTCCATCTCGATCGTGCCGGCGACTCCGCCCTCGATCAGGTCGGCCTGCTGGGACTTGTAGATCTTGATGCCGTTGAACAGTTCGGACGGAAACTGGCCGAAGTTGACGGCGCGGTCGCCGCTGCCGTTCGAGGCCTCGCGGCCGTTGAAGGTGGTGGCCGACAGGAACGAGCCCAGGCCCCGCAGCGACACTTCGGTCGGGCCGTAGTTGCCGCGATCGGCGGTGGCGCCGGTGATGGTCATGATCGCTTCGCCGATCGACTGGCCCGGCAGGTCGCCGATCTCGTTGGCCGACAGGGCGTCGACGATGGCCGTCGTGTCGCGCTTCACCGCGATCGAATTCTGCATGGTCTGACGGACGGCGCTGACCACCACCTCGTCGACCGAGTTGTCGGTGATCGGCTGATCGGCGGGCGCGGTGGCGACCGCTTCCTGAGCCGAAGCGCCGGCGGCGAACGCGATGGCCGAGGCGGCGACGCCGCAGCTCAGGACCGACCGCAGGACCGCGAACCGCGCCTGGATGCCCAGAGTAGACTGGACGCGCGGAGTATTGGCGACGTGCATGTTTGCTCCCTCCCCTTCTTTTCTTATTCCGGAACCGTGCGACCTGACCGCAGGTGCGTCAAGGTGGATTCGCGGACCAATTTTAGAAATATTTAGGCCAGTTTGAACTGGTCGATATGCATACCAATTTTCGACAGGCAGGCGCGCGGAAGCGCCCCCCGGCCAGGGCCGTGGCGGGAGGCTGCTTCCGCGTCCTCCCGCTTAAGGAACCAGTTGGCTGCGCAGCGCCGGCACGGCGGCGGCCAGGTCGTTGGCGACAAGCCGGGCGAACACCCGCGCGCCGGTCTCGCCGACGTGGGTGTAGTCGAACTTGCGCACCAGCTGGCCGCGCGGCCCGGTCTCGGTCGTCGGGACGTCGGGCTGGCGCGCTTCCTCCGCCGCGCGTGGCGGCAGGGTCGTGCCGGCCTTGGCGGCGGCGACTTCGGTCTCGAGCGGCTCGGCCTGGGCCAGCTTCATGGAGTCGACCGCGCCCAGCTTGCGCACGACGGCGGCGCTGGACTTGTTGAGATCCACCAGCGGCGTCTTGGTCTCGGCGGCGACTTTGCGCACCTCCTCAGACCAGGGCTCCAGCGTGTTCTTCAGCTGGCCGCCGGCGAACTCGCGGCGGGTCAGAGGGGTCAGCAGCACCGGCTCGGCGCCGGCCGCCCTCACCTCCTCGACGAACCGCTTCAGGTTGGCCGGGAACTCGGTGGTCATGTCGGTCCAGCGCTCGCCCTTGGACGACTGGTCGTTGTGGGCGAACTGGATCAGCACGTAGGTGGCGGCGTAGCCCTTCACCCGCGCCTCGTTCAGCGCGATGTCCCACGAGCCCTCGGCGCGGTAGCTGCGGGTCGAGCGCCCGCCCCGGCCGAGGTTCAGGCAGTTCAGCGACGACTTGACGTGATAGTCGCAGAAGGCCGAGGCCCAGCCGCTGCCCGGGGCCATGGTGGAGTCGCCGACAAGAATGATCTTGTAGGGCTTGATCGGGGCGGCGTCGGTGCGCGGCTCACGATCCTTCTGCGGGCCGGGCGGCTGGGCCAGGACGGCGGCCGGAGCCGCCGCCAGGACCAGGGCCGCGAGCATCGCGGTTCTGATTTTCATTGGATCCTCCCTCCTTGTCTTTGCGGCTTTTTCCTCGTGTACCGGGCCGGCCCTACGAGAAGGCCAGCCCGCCGTTGATGTCGAGATTGACCCCGGCCAGGAACGAGGCGTCCTGCGAGGCCAGGAAGGCCACCGCGGCGGCCACTTCCTCCGGCGCGCCCTCGCGGCGCAGCGGCGTGTTGCCGGCCACGGCGGCGCGGCCTTCGGGCTTGGAGAAGATGTCGTGGAAGCTGGTGCCGATCAGCCCCGGGCACAGGGCGTTGACGCGGATGCCGCGCGGCCCCAGTTCCTTGGCCCAGCCTCGGGTCAGGGTCATCAGCGCGCCCTTGGAGGCGGCGTAGACGCTGGCCCCGGGGCCGCCGCCGTCGCGGCCGGCCAGCGAGGCGATATTGATGATCGCCGCGCCATCCGGAATGTGCGGCAGGGCCGCCTTGGTCACCAGGAAGGCCGACTTCAGGTTCAGGGTCATGACCTGGTCGAAGAAGGCCTCGTCCATCTCGGCCAGGCTCTTGCGAGCGACCATACCGCCGGCGAGGTTGACGAGAATGTCGATCTTGCCGGTGACGCCAGCAGCGGCGGCCACAAGGGCGGCGACCTCGGTCGCGTCGGTGACGTCGGCGCGGTGCAGAACCGCCTTGCCGCCGGCCGCTTCGATACGGGCCGCCGTCTCCTGGGCCGAGGCTTCGTCGCCGCGATAGTTCACCACCACGGTCGCGCCCTCGGCGGCCAGTCGCAGCGAGACCTCGCGGCCGATGTCGCGGCCGCCGCCGGTGACCAGCGCGACCTTGTCCTTGAACCTCATGGGGTCCCCTCTTTTACTGAATGTCGGAAGCCGGCGCGGAGACGGGGCTTTCGCGCCCGCCCAGCAGCCAGAGAGCGATGACGCCCAGCGGCACGATGGCCGCCGCCAGGACGAAGATCGGGGCGTAGCCGTGCCGAGTCATGACCGGCACAAGCCAGGTGGTGACCAGGGTTCCGGCCACGGCGGCGGTGCCGCCGACGCCGGCGATCGTGCCCACGGCCCCGCCGCCGTAATAGTCGCTGGGCAGGGTCTGGATGTTGTTGATGGCCACCTGGAAGCCGAAAAGGATCACGGCGATCAGCAGCACGGCGCTCAGCGGATCGGCCGCCCGGGCCGTCAGCAGCAGGGCCGGCAGCATGATCACGCCGCCCAGGGTCACCGCGAAGCGCCGGGCGCTGAGGGTCTTCCAGCCGCGCCGGATCAGCGCACCGGACAGCCAGCCGCCGCCGAGGCTGCCCAGCATGGCGCCAACGAACGGCACCCAGGCGAACAGGCCGATCTTGCGCACGTCGAAGCCGAAGCTTTCCGCCAGGTAGATCGGCAGCCAGGAGACGAACAGCCACCAGACCGGATCCAGGAAGAAGCGCGAGACGATGATCGCCCAGCTCTGCTTCTGGCGCAGCAATTGGCGCAGGGTCGGCGACCAGCCGGCTTTCGCATTGGCCTCGCCGCGATCGGCGATGTGGGCGCGCTCGGCCTCGCTCAGCCACGGATGGGCGCCCGGGTCGGCCCGGTAGATGAACAGCCAGGGCAGCAGCCACAGGAAGCCCAGCACGCCGACCACCAGGAAGGTCGCCCGCCAACCCAGGAGCTCGAACAGCAGGGCCACCAGCGGCGCCGAGATGATCGCTCCGATCGCCGCGCCGGAGTTGAAGATGCCTTGCGCCAGGGCGCGTTCGCGCGGCGGGAACCACAGGGCGTTGGCCTTGACCGCCCCGGGCCAGTTGCCGGCCTCGCTGATCCCCAGCGTCACGCGCAGCAAAGCGAGCAAGCCGAGCGACCGCACCAGGCTGTGGGCGGCGATCGACAGCGACCAGACCAGGATCGAGACGGCGAAGCCCATGCGGGTGCCGATGACGTCGAACACCTTGCCGAACAGCGACTGGCCGAAGGCGTAGGCGACCATGAAGATGGTCACCAGCAGGGCGTAGTCGGCCTTGTCGGCGCCGATGTCCTTCGACACCGCCGGCCACATCACGGCCAGGGCGTTGCGGTCGATGTAGTTGATGACGGTCGCCAGCCCGACGAGGCTGACGATCAGCCAGCGAAGCCCGCCCCTCATTGACCGATATCCTCGCCGTCGAAGCGGGCGAAGTGCCCCTTCCAGCTGAAGGGCGCGCCGTCGACGTTGGCCTTGTGGGCGGCGCCGGGATCGGCGCTGTCGGCGATGGCCAGGACGATCGTGCGACCGCCGGCCAGCACGATGGTGACGACGTCGGCGTCGGCCGTCCGTACATGGCGCAGGGCTTCGATGCGGCTGGTGCTGCCTTCGGTGGTCTCCGCCGACGGGTCGTAGGCCCCATGCGGCTCGAGCACGCCGACGAAGGTCGTGTCGGTCGCGCCCTTCACCCGCTGGATCAGCACGGGTTCGCGGCGCAGGTTGAACTTCGGATCGTTGGCGCCGCTCTCGCCGAGGATCACCTCGGCCCCGGCCGGCGGCAGCATGCGCCAGGTATAGAAGCGCTCGCCGTTGATCCAGGTCAGGCGGGCGTTGGAGGCGTCGGGCGTTCCGGTCGCGTCGACCCATAGGTGCTGGTAGCCGTCGTCCTTGCCGAGCACCGGCCGCTCGGCGAGGTTCTGCTTCAGCGGGAAGCCGGCGTCGATGATGTGGCCGGAGAAGTGCAGCGGCAGGTCGTACTGGGCCGGCTTGTCGCCGTGCACCTTCAAGAGGTCGAGCACCAGCGGCGGGCCCTTGCCGCCGACGTCGATCTGCACGATCGACCGGCGGAAGGTCACGCCCGGCCAGGCGCCGGCCATCTCGGCCGTGCTGATCTTCGCCTTGCCCTCGGCGGAGAAGAAGATCTGCCTGGGCGCTAGGGTGTTGGCGACCTTGACCTTGCCGTCGAACTGGCTGGTCTCGTTCACCACCAGGGTGTTGTGGGCCACGCTCTGCTTGGCCCAGGTCTCGTTTTCCTTGAGGTAGCGACCGCCGTCCTTGGCCTCGATGTTGAGGAAGCGGGCCGCGCCGTAATCGGTGATGATCGCCCGGCCGGCGTCGTAGAGGATCCAGTTCAGCTTGTCGTAGTGGCCGTGACCCATGCCCTGGGCCGAGTTCTTGACCGCCACGACCTCGTCCTCGTCGCCCGGACCGGCGCGCATCACGGCGATCGCGCCCTGGTCGCCGTCGGGACCGTCGCGGAACAGCATCGAGGCGTAGGGGAACGGCCTTTCCTTGCCGGCCGCCAGGTCGCGGGCCACGGCCAGGCCGTCCGGCGTCAGGGTCGTGCGGCCCTGCCAGCGGGCGATCGACAGCAGCGCCGGATCCTTGGTCGCGCCATAGGCGATGGCCACCGACTGGTAGAGCTCGTCGGTCTTGAGGCTCTTTTCCAGCAGGGCGTCGTTGAACGGGAAGAAGTAGCCGTCATAGGTCAGTTGCACCGCCGCGCGGACCGCCTTGGTCAGCACGCCGCCGCGGTATTCGAAGATCTTCCGCTGCGGCTCGTTCTCGTCGATGGCGTGGGCGAACAGCACGAAGGGCTGCAGGGCGTAGCGCTGGTAGTACGGCCCCTCGGCGTAGTAGCCGTCCGGCGAGAACAGCTGGTCGATCTGCTTGAGGAAGCCGACCTTGCCCGAGCGGTCCGTGCCCTTCAGGGCCTTTTCCACCATTACCTGATCGCGCAGCACGTAGCCGGTCATGCCGACGGCGGCGCAGGCCCAGGTGGCGTGGTTGTGGATGATGTCGAAGACCTGCGGCTGGTCGTCGGCGATGAACTTGGCCATCGGCCGGAAGACGCCGTCGTCGATGGTCTTGCGGTCGGCGTCGCTGAGGGTGTCGCGGATCGCGTCGTAGCCCTGGATCGAATAAACCACCCAGACCGCGTCGTTCAGGCTCTGCCAGAACAGCTTGCCGGCGGAATTGTTCTTGGCGGCCGGGTGCAGGCCCAGGGTCGGATAGAGCTTGGCGTATTCCAGCAGCATCCGCCGGGCGTAGTCGGCATAGGCCTTGTCGCCGGTGGCGCGGTACAGCATGCCCGCGCCGTAGATGGCCATGTAGTTGCGCTTGTGCTGCTCGTGGGTGCGGCCGCCGCCCGGATCCTTGGGCACGGGCACGTCGATGCCGGCCTTCATGGCCGCGTCGACCTCCTTGCGGACCCGCTTCAGTTCGGCGGCGAACATCGGATAGCCCTCGCCTTCGCTGCGCATGGCCGCCAGATCCGCGCCGCCGACCAGAACAGGCCCCTGCCCGCCCGGCTGGGCCATGACGCCGACGGGCAAAGCCGCCGAGACCAGCAGGGCCAGAACCAGGCCGCCCGCGCGTCGCCGAATGTGTCGCACTCGTCTTACTCCCTCGATGCCGCCAGCTCTGTGGCTGGTCCGCAGGTTCGAGAAAACGGCATACGGCAGAGCGGACCATTTGTCCTAACAAATTTTCAGATCTCAGCCCATTTTTGGTCCGCGATATTGCCTATACCAATTTAGACCAGTTTGGTTTGGCGCTCATTCGACGGCTTGCGGCCATGGCGCAGCGAGCCCGGCGCCCCTGCGGGCCTCGGGATCGGGATGAGCATCAGGGATGAGAACGGCGCGAAGCCGTCAGTTGATCCGGCGCTTTTCCAGCTTCCGGGCCAGGGTGCGGCGGTGCATGCCCAGACGCCGGGCGGTCTCGGAGATGTTGAAGTCGGTCTCGACCAGGGTCTGGTGGATCCGCTCCCATTCCAGATTCTTCAGCGAGGTGGCGCGCTCGCCGATGGCCGCGCCGGCGTCGCCCTCGCGCTTGTCGAAGGCCGCCTCGATGTCGTCGGTGTTGGAGGGCTTGGCGAGGTAGTGGCAGGCGCCCAGCTTGATGGCCTCGACCGCCGTGGCGATGCTGGCGAAGCCGGTCAGCACCACGATCAGCATGTCCGGATCGCGGGCGATCAGCGCCTGGACGCAGGACAGGCCCGACTCCCCGGCCAGCTTCAGATCCACGACCGCGTAGCGCGGCGCGAAGGTCTCCAGCGCCGCCAGGGCCTCTTCCAGGCCATGGACATGCACCACCTCGTAGCCCCGACGCTCGAACGAGCGCTTCAGGGTGGCGGCGAACTTCTCGTCGTCCTCGACGATGATCAGCTTGCGCTCAGCTGGCATGACGCCTCCGGATCTGCAGCGAGGCCAGGGGCAGGGTCAGCACGACGCTGGCGCCGCCCTCGGGGCGGTTCTCGGCGCCGACCGCGCCGCCCAGCTTGCGCAGCACGTTGACCACCAGGAACAGGCCAAGGCCGCCCCCTGCCCGCCCCTTGGTCGAGTTGTAGGGCTTGCCGAAGTTCTCCAGTGTCTCGAGCGCGAAGCCGGGGCCGTCGTCGTCGACCTCGATGACGATCAGCCCGCCGCTGACGCTCGCATGCAGCCGCACCGCCTCGGGCGAGGCGTCCAGCGCGTTGTCGAGCACGTTGTGGATCACCTGCTTGAGGGTCGATTCCGCGACGATCGAGGTCGGCGTGACCAGATCGGTCTCGTAGGTCAGGACGTCGCTGTTGCGGGTGGCGCGCCAGTCGGCCACCACCTCGTCCATGAAGGCCCGCAGGGTGCTGACGCGGACCTCGCCGCTGCGCGCCTCGCCCGCCGACAACAGGACGCCGGTGACGATCTGCTTGCAGCGCTGGACCTCGCCGCGCATGTCCTCCAGCTCCTGGGCCAGCTCGGGGTGCTTGGCGAAGACCTTCATGCGACGCCAGTCGCTCAGTATGACGTCCAGCGTGGCCAGCGGCGTGCCCAGCTCGTGCGCGGCGCCGGAGGCCAGCAGGCCCATGCGGACGATGTGGGTCTCCTCGGCCGCCCGCTGGCGCAGCTCGGCCAGGTGGGCGTCGTGGCGGCGCAGGTTGGTGTTGATGCGCGAGACGAAGGTCACCAGCAGCACCGCGTCCAGCACCACGCCCATCAGCATGCCCATGATGAACAGGCCGAAGAACGCCTGGTCGCTGAGCCCCGTGGCGATGACCGGACGGTTGAAGGCCACCAGCATCAGGAAGCAGAAGCTGGTCAGGAACACGATCGCCCAGGTGGCCCAGACCTCAAGCAAGACGACGCCCAGGATCACGTGCATCAGATAGAGGGTCGTGAAGGGGTTGGTCGCCCCGCCGCTGAAATAGAGCTGGGCAGTCAGGGCCAGGGCGTCCAGCGCCAGGGCCGAGAACAGGTCGTACGGGCCCAGCGGCTTGGCGCTCTTCAGGCGTAGGAGGCTGGCGAGGTTCAGCACCACCAGCGCCGCCAGCACCAGCATCATCGCCGCCAGGGGCAGCTGGAAGCCAAGGCTGAAATGCACCGCCAGTATGGTGACGACCTGCCCAACCACTGCGATCCAGCGCAGGTGGATCAGCTGCAGCATGTTCTGCCGGGCGATGGCGTCGGCGGGGTTCGCCGCGTTGTCCGCGGCCCGCGCCCCCGAAAGCCAGCCCGACATGCCGGCGATCAGGATGCGGGCGGTCGGCGTCATGGGGCCTCTTTAACCCGGTTCCGGCGCGCGTCGAACAGAACATAGGCGGCCGCCCTGCCGGTCAGCAGCGCAAGGCCGAACCAGGTCAGGGCGTAGACCAGGTGGCTGTTGGGGAAATTGACGACGGTCAAGCCGCCGATCGGCCAGCCGCCGGGATTGGGCGTCGCGTCGGCGTCCACGAAATAGGGCGCGGTCCGGCCCAGGCCCTTGGCCTTGGCGATGGCCTGGACGTCGCGGGAGTACCAGCGGCCGCCCGCCGGATCATTCTTGCGCAGGAAGCCGCCGTGCGGCTCGGTCAGGCGCAGCAGGCCCACGACGCTGACGGGACCGGCAGTCTGGGCGGCCAAGCGCGTTCCGGGCGCGCGATGATCGGCGGAAACGAAGCCGCGATTGACGAGGACGTCGAAGCCCTGGTCGGTGGAAAGCGGGGTGATTACCCAGAAGCCGGGCCCTTCGAGGGTGACGGCCTGAACCAGGGTCTCGCGGTCGTGAAGGAAACGACCGGTCAGGCGCACGCGGCGATAGCCGTCGGAGGCCTGGCTGATCCCCGCCCAGCGGTCGGGACCGGGGGGCGGGGTCGGCTCTGCGTGGATGCGCTGCTCGACCCGGGCGATCAGGTCGAGCTTCCAGGCCCTGCGCTGGACCTGCCAGCCGCAGAGCGCCAGGAAGATCGCGGTGAAGGCCAGGCAGAGCCCGGCCAGGGCGATCGTCCGGGCGCCGCCGCGGCGGGCCGTCATCAGGGAACTTCCCGCATGTCGTGCGGCATCGGGGCCATCATGTGGGTGTCGAGGTTGTGCATGACCCACAGCGAACCCGACAGCGTGATCACCACCACGACGAGGGTGAACACCAGGGCCAGCATGGTCCAGCCGCCTTCCGAACGCGAGTTCATGTGCAGGAAGTAGATCATGTGGACCAGCACCTGAATGATCGCCAGGCCCATGACGGCGATGGCGGTCATCTGGTTGCTCGGCAGGACATGGCCCATCACCAGCCAGAACGGGATGGCGGTGAGGATCACCGCCAGCACGAAGCCGATGACGTAGTCCTTCAGCGAGCCATGGGCGCCGCCGTCGTGGTCATGACCGTGGTCATCGTGCGCGTGGTGCGCATCGTGGCTGGCCGCGCTCATTTCAGGGCTCCGAGCAGATAGACGAACGAGAAGACGCCGATCCAGATGACGTCGAGGAAGTGCCAGAACATCGACAGGCACATCAGGCGGCGCTTCATCTCGACGCCGAGGCCGCGCTTGGCGACCTGGACCATCAGCGTGACGAGCCAGATGATGCCGAAGGTCACGTGCAGGCCGTGGGTGCCGACGAGCACGAAGAACGACGACAGGAAGGCGCTGCGCTGCGGGCCGGCGCCCTCGTGGATCAGGTGATGGAACTCATAGAGTTCCAGCGACAGGAAGCCGAGGCCGAAGAGGCCCGTGATCGCCAGCCAGATCAGCGTCGACGGAACCTTCTTGGCCTGGGCCGAGAGCATGGCGAAGCCATAGGTGATCGACGAGAACAGCAGCAGCGCGGTGTTCACCGCCACGATGGGCAGGTCGAACAGATCCGCCCCCGAGGGGCCGGCCGCATAGTTGCGGCCGAGCACGGCGTAGCACGCGAAGAGGACCGCGAAGATCAGGCAGTCGCTCATCAGGTAGATCCAGAACCCAAGCAGGGTCCCGTTCTCCGGATGGTGGTCCTCGGTCAGGTGGAAGCGGGTTTCGCCCGCTTCGGTCAGAGTCTGGGCGTGGGCCATGGTTACGCGAGGCTCCGCAGGGCTTCGGTCCGGGCGTCCTCGACTTGGACGACCTCCTCGGCCGGAATGTAGTAGTCACGCTTGAAGTTGAAGGTGTGGGCGATGGCCCCGCCGACCAGGGCGACGAACGACGCCACAGCCAGCCACCAGATGTGCCAGATCATCGCGAAGCCGACGACGATGCTGATGCCGGCCAGGATGATCCCCGCGCCGGTGTTCTTCGGCATGTGGATCGGGATGAACCCGGTGGTCGGACGCACGTAGCCGCGCTGCTTCATGTCATGCCAGGCGTCGACCTCGTGGATCACCGGCGTGAAGGCGAAGTTGTAGGCCGGCGGCGGCGACGAGGTCGACCACTCCAGCGTACGGCCGCCCCAGGGGTCGCCGGTCGGATCGGCCAGCTGCTCGCGCTTCAGATAGCCGACGACCATCTGCAGAACGAAGGCGATGATGCCGATCAGGATCAGAACCGCGCCGAAGGCCGAGATCACGAACCAGATCTGCAGGCTGTGGTCCTCGAAGTGGCTCATGCGGCGGGTCACGCCCATCAGGCCGAGCACGTAGAGCGGCATGAAGGCGAAGAAGAAGCCGATCTGCCAGAACCAGAACGAGACCTTGCCCCAGAACGGGTCGAGCTTGAAGCCGAAGGCCTTGGGGAACCAGTAGACGATGCCGGCGAACATGCCGAACACCACGCCGCCGATGATCACGTTGTGGAAGTGGGCGATCAGGAACAGCGAGTTGTGCAGGACGAAGTCGGCGGGCGGGACGGCCAGCAGCACGCCGGTCATGCCGCCGATGACGAAGGTGACCATGAAGCCCACGGTCCACAGCATCGGCACCTCGAAGCGGATGCGGCCGCGGTACATCGTGAACAGCCAGTTGAAGATCTTCGCCCCTGTCGGGATCGAGATGATCATGGTCGTGATCCCGAAGAACGAGTTCACGCTGGCGCCGGAGCCCATGGTGAAGAAGTGGTGCAGCCACACGATGTACGACAGGATCGTGATGACGACCGTGGCGTAGACCATCGAGCTGTAGCCGAACAGACGCTTGCCGCAGAAGGTCGAGACGACTTCCGAGAACACGCCGAAGGCCGGCAGCACCAGGATGTAGACCTCGGGGTGACCCCAGATCCAGATCAGGTTCACGTACATCATCGGGTTGCCGCCGAAGTCGTTCGTGAAGAAGTTGGTGTGCAGGTAGCGGTCGGCGGTCAGCAGGGCCAGAACGGCCGTGAGGATCGGGAAGCTGGCGACGATCAGGACGTTGCTGCAGAGCGAGGTCCAGGTGAACACCGGCATCTTCATCAGGCTCATGCCCGGCGCGCGCATCTTCACGATGGTCACGATCAGGTTGATGCCCGACAGGGTGGTGCCGACGCCGGCGATCTGCAGCGACCAGATGTAGTAGTCTACCCCGACATCTGGACTGTACGCCAAATTGGAGAGTGGCGGATAAGCCAGCCAGCCGGTGCGGGCGAACTCGCCGACGAACAGCGACAGCATCACCGTCACCGCGCCGCCGACCGTCATCCAGAAGCTGAAGTTGTTCAGGAACGGGAAGGCCACGTCGCGGGCGCCGATCTGCAACGGCACGACGAGGTTCATCAGGCCGGTGATCAGCGGCATCGCCACGAAGAAGATCATGATCACGCCGTGGGCGGTGAAGACCTGGTCGTAGTGGTGCGGCGGCAGGTAGCCGGCGGCGTCGCCGAAGGCCAGGGCTTGTTGCGCCCGCATCATCAGGGCGTCGGCGAAGCCGCGCAGCAGCATGATGATGGCCAGGATGATGTACATCACCCCGATCTTCTTGTGGTCGACGCTGGTCAGCCACTCACGCCACAGATAGCCCCAGACCTTGAAATAGGTCAGGGCGGCCAGGACGGTGATACCGCCCAGCGCGACCATGGCGAACGTGCCGAGCAGGATCGGCTCGTGGAAGGGAATGGCGTCCCATGTGAGACGGCCGAAGATCGTTTTTACGAGGTCCGGGGACATGATGATCTCTAGGCTTTGATCAGCGCGCTTCGGCGGGCGCGGACTTGGGGGCGCAGAGCGCGGCGACGAACGAGCGGATGCCGCCCTCCCCGCGCCGAACCCGCTTGTCGTATTCGAGGGTGGTGACGTTGGTGGTCCCGGCCATGCCGAGGCCGCCGGCCTTGTCGATGGCCATCATGTCGTGCTGGCACATCTTGCCCGGCTCGACGCAGCGGTTGACCGCCTTGTCGAACAGGCCGGCCTCGACCGAGGCGAAGCGTTGCGGCGGCACCTTCTCGCTCGGCTTTTCCAGCACGAGGTAGCGCGTGCCGTCGAGGCGACCGTCGCTCTTGCGGACGTCGGCGGCCCACTTGTCGAAGTCGGCGCGGCTCATGCCGTGGAACTTGAAGCGCATGTGCGAGAAGCCCTCGCCGCTGTAGTTGGCCGAGAAGCCGTCGAACACGCCCGGCTTGTTGATCACGGCGTGCAGCTTCGTGCGCATGCCGGGCATGGCGTAGATCTGGCCGGCCAGGGCGGGCACGTAGAACGAGTTCATCACCGACGAGGCCGTCAGGTCGAAGTCGATCGGGGTGTCGACCGGGGCCGCCAGTTCATTGACCGTGGCGACGCCCAGCTCGGGATAGATGAACAGCCACTTCCAATCGAGAGCGACGACCTGAACCTTCAGCGGCTTGACACCTTCGGCCGTGCGGCCCGGCGCCAGGCGGTCAAGCGGACGGTACGGGTCGAGCAGGTGGGTGCTGGTCCAGGTGACGGCGCCCAGGATCATGATGATCACCAACGGCGCGGCCCAGATCACGATCTCGAGCTTGGTCGAGTGGTGCCAGTCGGGATCGTACTTGGCGGTCTGGTTCGACTGCCGGTACTTCCAGGCGAAGAACAGGGTCAGGAAGATGACCGGCACAATGATGACCAGCATCAGCACGGTCGACAGGATGATCAGGTCGCGCTGCTGAACGGCGATATCGCCCGACGGGTTCATCACGACCCAGTCGCAGCCGCTCAGGGCGAGCAGCAGGGGCAGCAGGGCGAGCTTCTTCAATGGACTCGGAATCATGGGGAACCTGGACTTCGGACGCATTGGCCGGCGCGATAGTCTAACGCAGGAGGGCGCGACATTGGACCATTTGTCCTAGGGCGCCGCAGTGCAGCACGAAAATGAGGAGCCGAAGGCGCATCAAGGCGTTTGCCAGAACGGGGCAGTTGGTCTCATGCTCTCGTTCAGACCGTCGGCAAGGCGGCTGAAAAGAGTTTGGGACGGAACAACAGGAACAAGGCGCGTAGCTGCATGAATCAGGATTTCGCACTGCCGACGTCATCGGGCCTCGAGCGCGACGCGCGGCGATTGCACGCCGACCACAAGGGCGTCCGGCCTGGCGAGATCGCCATCGGCGTGATCATCGGGCGAACCTCGGAGTTCTTCGACTTCTTCGTCTACGCCATCGCTTCGGTGCTGGTGTTCCCTCACCTCTTCTTTCCGTTCGTGGACCGGCTGACGGGCGTCCTGTGCTCGTTCGCGATCTTCTCGCTGGCCTTCGTGGCCCGCCCGATCGGCTCGGCGATCTTCGGCGTCATCGACCGCAACTACGGCCGCGGCGTGAAGCTGACCATCGCGCTCTTCCTGCTGGGCGGCTCGACGGCCGCGATGAGCTTCCTGCCGGGCTACGCCACGGCCGGCGCCGCGGCGATCTGGGCGCTTGCGGCCTTCCGCATCGGCCAGGGCCTGGCCCTGGCGGGCGCCTGGGACGGCATGGCCTCGCTGCTGGCGCTGAACGCGCCTGAGAAGAAGCGCGGCTGGTACGCGATGATCCCGCAGCTGGGCGCGCCGTTCGGCTTCATGCTGGCCAGCGGCCTGTTCGCCTATTTCGTCGCCAGCCTGGGCTCGGCCGACTTCCTCGACTGGGGCTGGCGCTACCCGTTCTTCGCGGCCTTCGCGATCAACGTCGTGGCCCTGTTCGCCCGCCTGCGCATCGTCGCCACCGAGGAGTTCGGCCAACTGTTCGAAAAGGGCCAGCTGAGCCCCGTTCCGCTGACCAGCCTGATGAAGGCCCAAGGCTCGAACGTGATCATCGGCGCCTTCGCCCCGCTGGCCACCTTCGCCATGTTCCACCTGGTGACGGTGTTCCCGCTGTCGTGGGTCAGCCTGCACGACGACGGCGGCGAGGCGCTGAACTTCCTGCGCATCGAACTGGCCGGCGCCCTGGTCGGCGTGGTCGGGATCATGGTCTCCGGCTGGATCGCCGACCGCATCAGCCGCCAGAACCAGCTGGCGCTGTCGGCCGTGCTGATCGGTATCTTCAGCCTGGCGGCCCCGTGGCTGCTGGACGCCGGCAGCCTCGGCCAGACCGCCTATGTCGTGATCGGCTTCGCGATCCTGGGCCTGTCGTTCGGCCAGGCCTCGGGCGCGGTCAGCTCGGGCTTCCTGCGCAAGTTCCGCTACAGCGGCGCGGCCCTGACCTCGGACCTGTCGTGGCTGATCGGCGCGGGCTTCGCGCCGCTGGCCGCCCTTGCCCTGGCCAGCTTCTGGGGCTTGCCGGCCATCGGGCTCTACCTCGCCTCCGGCGCGGTCGCGACCCTGATCGCCCTGACCATCGACCGCCGCCGCCGGCTGCGCAAAGGCGCGCCCAAGGCCTGATCGAAGCCGTCAGCTCGAACAAAAAGGACGCCGCGGGCCCAGCCCGCGGCGTCTTTCGCATCAGAAGTCGGCCGACAGCGTGACCTGGAAGGTCCGGTGCGAGCCCGGCCGGAAGGTCGCGGCGGTGTTCACCGTGGTGCTGATCGTGCCCAGGTAATCCTCGTCGAAGATGTTATCGACGTTGATGCGGGCCTTGACCTGCTTCAGCGGCCCGACGCCGAAGCCGTCGCCGAGATCCACATAGGCGTTCCAGATGGTGTAGCCGTCGGTCTTCTCGGTGTTGGTCATGTTGGTGTAGCGGTCGCTGAGATGGCGGGCCGAGACGTTGACCACGGCCCAGTCGACCGGCTCCCAGGTCACCCCGCCCTGGAACAGCCAGGTCGGGAAGTCGGGCAGCGTGTTTCCGGCGATCGCATTGGTCCCGAAGTTGTTCTCGAACTCGGCGCGGTTGTACGACAGGTTGGCGTTGAAATAGATCTTGCCGCCCAGCAGCTCGGGCTTCCACTGGCCGCTGAACTCGGCCCCGTGGGCCTCCACGGCCCCGACGTTCTGGTAGAAGGTCTCGGTGGTCGTGCTGCCCGGCACCACCGAGGCGTAGGACTGCAGCCGATTGTCGAAGGCGGTGTAGTAGACCACGACCGAGGCGTTGAACGTCGCGCGGTTGGCGCGGTAGCCCAGTTCCAGGTTCTGCGAGGTCTCCGGCTCGGGTCCGGGGACGCTGGGGCTGGCCGCCGAGAAGATGTCGTCGGCGCCGCGCGGCAGGGCCAGGTTCTCCGAATAGGAGGCGAACACCTGGTCGCGGCTGTTGATCGAGTAGACCAGTCCCACCTGCGGCAGGAAGCCGTCCTTCCAGTTGTCGGTGATCGTCGGCTTGCGCTGGGCGATGTAGTCGGCCGGGTTACGATAGCCGCTGATCTTGTAGTCGATGTCGGTCGACTTGAAGCCGACCTCGACCTTCAGGCGGTCGTCGAGCAGCTTGACCGTGTCCTTGAGGAAGAACTGGGTGGTCTCGCGGGTCGAGACGTAGTTGCGCTGCAGGTGCACCGGCTCGTTCAGCAGCGGCGTGCCGTCCGGATCGCCGTTGACGGTGTTATAGCGCGCCTGGGTCCGGTGGTAGTCGTCCTTCTCCAGCCAGACGCCGGCCTGGACGGTGTGGGCGCCCGTCCGCCAGGTCCCGCCGACCGTGACGCCCTTGCGGATGCCGTCGACGCCCGACAGGCCGTATTGCAGGCCCTTCGGCGCGGTCAGGCCCGAGACGTAGTTCTTCTCGGCGTTGTAGCTGGCCAGCGAGGTGGCGTAGGCCTCCGGCGAGACGCCGTAGCCGCCCTTGTCCTCGTAATAGGCGGTCGAGCGGATCTCGAAGTTCTCGCCGATCGGCTTGTTCAACGACAGGCCGTAGAGGTGGTCCTGCCGGGCGTTGACCGCGAACTTGTAGTACTGGTTGTAGAGCGCGTTCGAATAGGGAACCCCGGTCGTCGTCGCCGCCAGGCTGGGCACATAACCGAGGTAGGCGAAGTCGCGCCCCTTGCGCCCGAAGGCGTCGCCGGCCGTGCCCAGGTACTGGGCCTTGGTGATCGACGGAGAGTCGTAGTCGTAATAGTCGTTGTGCACGGTCTGGAACGTCAGGTTCCCGCCGCTCTCGAAGGCGTAGTCGACCTTGCCCTCGTAGTGCTCGCGCTTGATCGTGCCGGGACCGCGCCACAGGTCGCCCTTCACCCAAGAACCGGCCACATAGCCCGACAGGTTGCCGATCTTGCCGCTCTCCAGGCGCAGGAAGCTGCGGCGCAGGTTGTCCTCGCCCCAGGTCTGGCTGGCCGAGCCGCCGGCTTCGGCGTCGGGCGTCTTGGTGAAGTAGTCAACGATCGGCCCCAGCGAGGCGTAGCTGGGCAGGGCGACGTCGCCGGCGCCGGCCGAGGCCTGCACGCGGGCCAGGTTCTCGTTGTCGACATAGCGATAGATCGGGCTGCCGCCGAACTGGTCGCTGCGGCCCATCGGAATGCCGTCGAGCAGGAAGCCGATCTGCTGGAAGTTGAAGGCCCGCACCGACACCGAGTTGCCGAACTCGTACATGCCCAAGGCGTCGTTGGCCTGGACGTTGAAGCCCGGCAGGCTCTCCAGCATCTTTAGGCCGGTGACGCCGGCCGGGGCCGACAGCAGCGCCTCGCGGGTGATCGAGACCGTGGCCGTGGCCTGGTCGGTGCCGATGGCGACGCTGGCCTCGGACACGCGACGACCGGTCACCACGATGGCGTCGACTTCTTCGGGAGCGCTCTCCTGGGCCAGGGCCGGCGACGCGCCGCAAAACACGCTGGCGGCCATCAAGGCCAGCTTCCAACGCGACGCGACGACGGGTTTCGATTGGGCTTTGGTCATGGCTATCCCCTGCTATTGACCCGACGAGCCTGACTCCCGACCCCAGGTCAAAAAACAGAAATCGCCATTTACTCAGCCCACTTTTCTTCGTGTTCCCGGGTGGCGCAAATGAGATGATTTAATATGCAGCCTGACCAGTTCTTGACTGATCGCGCACCACGACTTCGTCGACCGACTTCTTTCTGAAAAGTCAGACGCGGTTGGAGATCGAAATCTGCGATGGCGCACCGCTCTCCTTGGGCGCGACAAGGCAAGTCCATCGCCCTGCGCTCCACAGGTCAAGGGTCCGAGCCGACGACACGCCGCTTCGCCGCCGAACGCCCACGTGAGGGGCGCCCGGCGGACGACAACGGTCAAGCGATCCGCAACCGGACGATCCGCCCGGCGCGGTTCAGCCGAACAGCGGCCTGTGGTCCAGGCGCGGCAGCACGTGCCTGGCGAAGAGATCGGCCTCGGCGATGTGCGGGTAGCCCGACAGGATGAAGGCCTCCAGGCCGATCTCGCGATAGGCGTTGATCTTGGCCAGCACCTGGTCGGGATCGCCGACGATGGCCGCGCCGCAGCCCGACCGCGCCCGGCCGATGCCGGTCCACAGATTGTCCTCGACATAGCCGTCGCCCGCCGAGGCCTCGCGCAGTTCGGCCTGGCGGCGCACGCCGAACGAGGCCGCGTCCAGCGACTTGGCGCGGATGGCCTCGCCCTCCTTGGCGTCCAGCTTGGACAGCAGCCGGTCGGCGGCCGCCCTCGCCTCTTCCTCGGTCTCGCGCACTACCACGTGGACGCGATAGCCGAAGCGAAGGGTGCGGCCATGGGCGGCGGCGCGGGCGCGCAGGTCCTCGATGGTCTCCTTCACCACCTCCATGCGGTCCGGCCACATCAGGTAGACGTCGGCGCCCTGGGCGGCCACCTCGCGGGCCTCGTGCGACAGGCCGCCGAAGTAGAACGGCGGGCACTTGCCCGAGACCGTGCGCAGGCGCGGTGGATCGAGCTTCAGCTTGTAGAACTCGCCCTGGAAATCGATGCTCTCGCCGTTCAACAGCGAGCGCAGGATCGTCATGGCCTCCAGCGTGCGGGCGTAGCGCGGCCCGGACGCCAGGGTCTCGCCCGGCAGGTCGCTGGAAATGATGTTGAGGGTCAGGCGGCCCTCCAGCATCTGGTCCAGGGTGGCGATCTGGCGGGCCAGCTGCGGCGGCCACATCTCGCCGCAGCGGATGGCCAGGAGCAGCTTCAGCTTGTGCAGGATCGGCGCCAAGCCGCCCGCGAAGGCCACGCCCTCGATGCCGAGGTTGTAGCCCGACGGCAGCAGCAGATTGTCAAACCCGCCGCTTTCGGCCGCCAGGGCGATGTCGCGACAGTGGGCGTAGGAGGCCTTCAGCGCTGGATCGGGAACGCCGAGGAACTCGTAATCGTCGTCGCAGAGCGCCGAAAACCACGAGACTTCGCAGGGAGGCAGGGTGCTCACGGCAGGGGAACTCCGCGGCTGGCGGTGAGGATCGCGTACCACTGGGTGCGGCTCAGCTTCACGCGCAGGGCGTCGGCCGAGGCCTTGATGCGCTCGGGGGTCTGAGAGCCGACGATCGGGATCGGCCGCGACGGGTGGGCCATGATCCAGGCCAGAGCGACGGCGGCGCGGTCGACAAGCTGCTCGCGGGCGATGACGTCGAGGGCCTCGATCACGGCGCGGCCGCGATCGTCGGTCCCCTGCCCCACCAGACGGCCGCCGCCCAGCGGCGACCAGGCCAGCACGGCCAAGTCACGCTCCAGCGCCTGGTCCAGCACGCCGTCCGAGAGCGGCTCGATGGTCAGGGGCGAGAACTCGGGCTGGATGCTGGCCAGGGCGAACGGCAGGTGGGCCTGCAGGGCCGCCACCTGGCTCGGCAGATAGTTCGACACGCCGACGGCGTCGATCTTGCCCTGCTCGCGCAGCTTGGTCAGCGCGGCGGCGATCTCGGCCGGATGGGCCAGAACGTCGGGGCGGTGGATCTGGTAGAGGTCGATCTTCTCGACGCCCAGGCGCTGCAGCGAGGCCTCGCAGGCGGCGACCAGATAGTCGGCGCTGGAGTCGTAGGGCACGCCCAGGATGATGCCGCCCTTGGAGGCCAGCACGAACTTCTCGCGCAGGTGCGGGGCGTCGCGCAGCACCTTGCCGAGCAGGACTTCCGACGAGCCGAAGCCATAGGGCGTGTCGGCGCCGTAGACGTCGGCGGTGTCCAGCAGGGTGATCCCGCTCTCCAGCGCGGCCTCGACCAGCAGGCGGGCGTCGGCGACCGATTCCCCCTTGAAACGCCACATTCCCCAGGCCAGCGGAGAAACGGAAATACCGCTCTTGCCGAGCGGACGGGGTTCGTGTGACTGGCGGCTCTCACTCATGGGTACATGCTTTCAGTTCGGGGGATTTGAAGATGGTTGAGAAGCTCAGGGTCGGTCTGATCGGGGTCGGCATGATGGGCAACGAGCATCTGCGCAACCTCGAACTGATGCCAGACGCCCACGTGGCGGCCATCGCCGATCCGACGCCGGGCTCGCTGGACTGGGCGCGGGCGACCCTGGGCGACAAGGCCAAGGACGTCGAGGCCTTCGCCGACGGCGCCGAGATGCTGGCCAAGGTCGAACTCGACGCGGTGATCATCGTCTCGCCCAACTTCACCCACCGCAAGGTGCTGGAGGCGGCGCTGGCGACCAATGTGGCGATCCTCTGCGAGAAACCGCTGTGCAGCGACCTGGCCGACGCCCGCTGGGCGGCCGAGACGGCCGATGCGCGTACGGCCAAGACCGGCGCCCTCTTCTGGACGGCCATGGAGTACCGCTTCATGCCGCCGGCCGCCGAATTCATCCGCCGGGTCCACGCCGGCGACGTCGGCAAGCTGGCTATGCTGTCGATCCGCGAGCACCGCTTTCCGTTCCTGGTCAAGGTGGGCGACTGGAACCGGTTCGCCGCCAACACCGGCGGCACCATGGTCGAGAAGTGCTGCCACTTCTTCGATCTGATGCGCCTGATCACGCGGGCCGAGCCGGTCTCGGTGTTCTGTTCGGGGGCCATGGACGTCAACCACCTGGACGAACGCTACGACGGCAAGACGCCGGACATCATCGACAACAGCTACACCGTCGTCGAGTTCGACAACGGCGTGCGGGCCATGCTCGACCTCTGCATGTTCGCCGAGGGCGTCGAGGAGCAGGAGACCCTGACCGCGACGGGCTCGGAAGCCCGGCTGGAAGCCCTGATCCCGCCCGGCGACCTGGTGTTCGCCCCGCGCGTGCCGCTGGGCTCGCCCAAGAAGATGGTCCGCGAGCACGTGCCGGTCGACGAGGCGGCGATGAAGGCGGGCACCCACCATGGTTCGACCTTCTACCAGCTGCGGGCCTTCCTCGACGCGGTGCGTGACGGCGGAGCGCCCGCCGTCACCGCCCGCGACGGCCTGATGGCCGTGGCCATCGGAACCGCCGCCGAGATCAGCGCCCGCGAGAAGCGGGTGGTGACGCTGGCTGAACTGGGGTTCTGAGGGCCGGCTCGAAGCTCCCCTCTACTCCCGTCATTCCCGCCCTTGTGGCGGGAAACCCTCTTTCAGCCGCAGGTGCGAGTGAAGCGGACCGCCTGCGGTCCGCCGCATTTTCACGTGCGAGCGGACCCAGGGGTTCCCGCCACAAGGGCGGGAATGACGGGAAGTTAGGAGAAGTTGTTCAGCCCCCTAGAACTCCTTGCGCACCGACAGGCCCCAGTAGCGGGCGTTGTCGCGCGGCACGTAGCGGACCACGCCGGCCAGGCCGCCATAGACCAGGTACGGCGAGTACGACTTGTCGGCGATGTTCTTGACCACCGCGCGCACCTGCCAGCCGTTCTCGACGCCGACCAGGCCGACGCCGGCGTTCCAGATGCCGTAGGCCTTCTGGATGGTGTCCGGCGTCTCGGCTAGCGAGTACTGGGTGTCGTCCTTCCAGCTGTAGTCGGTCGACAGCACGACGTCGAAGGCGCTGTTGAGGCGCGTGCGGTACTCGACGTCGGTATAGGTCTTCCACTTCGGAGCGAAGGGCAGCGGCTGGCCGTCGATGTTGCAGCTGCTGGCCGCGCCGGTCGGGCAGTTGAAGTGCTCGACCGTGGCGTCGGTGTAGGCGAACGAGAAGCCCAGCTTCAGGCCATGGGCCGGACGCAGGGTGAAGTCGCCTTCGACGCCCTGGCTCGACACCGAACCGGCGTTGATCAGACGGCTGACGATCGCCGCCGGGGTGCCGGCCACGTCGGTGAAGTTGGCCTGGTAGTTCTCGTAATCGGTCTTGAAGATCGCCAGGGCGCCGACGAAGCGGCCGCCCAGGGCCGTGCCCTTGATGCCGGCTTCGTAGCTGTCCGAGGTCTCCGGCTTCAGCGAGATCTCGTCGATCGCCTGCATGTTGAAATAGGTGTTGTAGGCGGGGCCCTTGTAGCCGCGCGAGTAGGTCGCATAGACGTTGACCGTCTCGGCCACGTCGTACTGCAGGCCGGCGCGGCCGCTCCAGCCGTCCTTCTCCAGCGAGCCCGCGCTCGTGTGGTTGGGACGGATGCCGGTCAGGGCCACGGTCGTGGTGGCCTGGCGGTCATGGTAGTAGCTCAGCTCGTCGCGGATCGCGCGGGCGCCGAGGATGGCGCGGAACTTCGGCGTGAAGTTGATGTTGCCCTCGCCGAAGATCGCGTAGTTCACGCCGCGCGTGCCGTAGCGGGCGACGCCATAGTCGCTGACCGCCGAACCCGAGACGATGCGGGTCAGATCGCGGCGATAGACCTCGTCGGTCTCGGCCTTCAGGTAGTAGAGGCCGGCGACGTAGTCGATCAGCCCGCCCTTGGGCGAGGTGATGCGCAGTTCCTGCGAGACCTGGCTGAAGTCCACCTTGCCGTCATCGAAGGCGGTCGGGATGGCCGCGGTGGCCACGGCCAGTTGGTCGAAGTCCTGGCGCTGATGGTTCTTCCAGCTGCGGTAACCGCTGATGGAGGTGATCGTGAAATCGCCGACCTTCCAGTCCGCCTGGGCCGAGACGCCGCCGTTCGCATCCGCGCCGAGAACAGCGCCCCGATGGTCTTCACATAGGACGGCGTGCCCATCGACTCCGTCGCGCCCAGGGCCACGCGAGCGGCCGAGAACTGCAGCATGGTGTTGGCCCCGCCATGGGCCATGGCCGCCAGGCTCCAGGTCGCCACCCCGACGGGCGCGGCCCATTTGACGCCGAGCTTGTCGACGATACCGCCGGTGAACAGGAAGGCGATGGCCGCCGAGAACTGGAACAGCGAGGCGAGGCGCCCGTAGTCGGCGTCGCTCCAGCCCATGTCCTGCTCGATGATCGGCTTGAGCACCGCGATCACCTGCCGGTCCACATAGTTGAGGATGCCGGCGAAGATGATCAGGCCCAGCAGCAGCCAGCGACGGCGCTCGGCGGCGGTCTGGGCGGGCGTCTGACCCGCGGTCTGGGACACGGCTGCGGCGTCGGTCATCGAACGGTCTCCAAAGCAAAGCCAAACCCGATGGCGACGCTAGGAATTACGCCTTAGACGAGGCCGCGCCGGGCGGGTTGGCAGAATTTCTAGACGCCCTGCCAGCACCGCCGTCGCGGCCAGCTTTACCGCCGGCAATATCCGACATGAGAACACCGCATTGGTCGCCGCCGCAAAGCCCGGTCTAGCGTCGCAGAAGGCCGCGCCCCTTCCGGGACTCGGGCCGCTCCCCTCCCCCGATCGCAAACCAGAGCCGACCACAGAAAGCTCGACGTCATGTTCCGTCCCCTCCTCCTCGCCACCGCGGGCCTACTGGCCCTGGCGACCGCCGGCGCGACCCAGGCCGCCGATCTCGACGCCAAGGCCGTCCATGCCCGCGTCCTGGTGCTCGACAGCCATGCGGACGTGCCCCAGGACCTGGGCGTCGGCGCCCACGAGGCGGCCGTCGACGGCGACGGCCAGGTCGACCTGCCCAAACTCGAACGCGGCGGCGTCGATGCGGCGGTGCTGGCGGTGTTCGTCTCGCAAGGCCCGCGCACGCCGGAGGGCTACGCCAAGGCCCGCAAGGACGCCGACGCCAAGCTGGCCGCCATCCGCGGGATCGCCGAGCGCCATCCCGACCGCGCCGTGCTGGCCCTGAAGGCCGACGACGTCGAGGCCGCCGCCAAGGCCGGCAAGCGGGCGATCATCGTCGGCTTCCTCAACGCCTATCCGTTCGGCGAAGACCTGGCGCCCATCGACGCCTATTACGCTGCGGGCGTGCGCAGCTTCGGCTTCGTCCACGCCGGCAACAACGCCTTCGCCGACTCCTCGCGTCCCAGCGGCGGGACCAAGGTCGAGTGGGGCGGGCTGTCGCCGCTGGGCAAGCAGGCGGTGGCCAAGCTCAACGACCTGGGCGTGATCATCGACATCTCGCAGCTGACGCCGGACGGGGTGAAGCAGGTTCTGGCCCTGAGCCGCGCACCGGTCGTGGCCAGCCACTCGGGCGTGCAGGGCGTGGTCGACAGCCCGCGTAACCTGTCGGACGCCGAACTCGACGCCATCGCCGCCAAGGGCGGGGTCGTGCAGATCGTCGCCTTCGGCCCCTACCTGGTGAAGCCGGGTTCCGACTTCCCGCCCAAGGTCGCGGCCCTGCGCGCGCAATACGCCCTGCCGGTCGCCTATGTCCGCCCCGCCGACGGGACCGAGGCGCTGACGCCGGAGAAGCGGCTGGACTACAGCCACGCCGTCAACGCCCTGCTGCCCAAGGCGACGGTGAAGGACCTAGCCGACTCCGTCGACTACGCCGTCAAGCGCGTCGGGATCGACCATGTGGGCCTGTCGTCCGACTTCAACCACGGCGGCGGCGTCGTCGGCTGGAGCAATGAGGGCGAAGCCGCCAACGTCACCGCCGAACTGGTGCGGCGCGGCTATTCCGAGGCCGACATCGGCAAGCTGTGGGGCGGCAACTACCTGCGCGTCTTCCGCGCCGTCGAGAAGGCCGCCAAGCGCTAGACCTCGAACGCCGCCGGTTCAGTTGCCGCGATCCGCAACCAACTTTTCCGGCGGCGTCATTTCTCCGAACGCCGCGCGCTGGTCTTGGTGATCTTCAAGAGACACCAGGGAATCCAGCCTTGACCTACACCCCCGACAACGCCCGGCCGATGATCGTCGGTCAGCCCGTCCTCGTCGTCATCGACGTCCAGAAGGGCTCGTTCATGGACTGGGCGCCGTCGGAGCGCCTGCCCCTGCTGCCCGACCGGGTCGAACGCATGCACCGCGTGCGCACCCTGGTCGACGCCGCCCGCGCCGCCGACATCCCCGTGGTGTTCTTCAAGGAAGTGCACCGCCCCAACATGATCGACTTCGGCCGCGAGCTGGACGGTCGCGAGGACGTGCACTGCATCGAGACCTCGCCGGGCACCGAGTTCGCCATCGAGGAGCTTGGTATCGTCGAGGGCGACTACCTGCTCGCCAAGCGCCGCTACTCCTGCTTCTACGGCACCGAGCTGGAGATCCTGCTCAAGGGCCTGAAGGCGCAGACGCTGATCCTCTGCGGCGGCTTCACCGACGTCTGCGTGCACTACACCTTCGTCGACGGCCACCAGGGCGACTATTACTGCCGCGTGGTCGAGGACTGCGTGACGGCCTCGTCGACGCCGGCCCACGACGCGGCGCTGAACGCCATGGAATACATGCAGACCGGCGCCCGCCGGATGTCGGACGAGATCGTCGACGGCTTCGAGGCCTACGCCGCCAAGCGGGCGGAGAGCGCTGCATGAGCACGGCCGATCCCTACGGCGCCCAGGCCCACGCCCGCGCCCAGGGCGGCGCGGTGGTCGAGGCCATGCCCACCCTGCCGGCCTCGGCCGCGACCGATCTGCCCGAAGGCGTCTCGCCGGACGACATGGTCTGGGCCGAGACGATCGCGGCCGGCGGCTATGCCAGCAAGCAGATCGCCCGCGGGACCCGCCTGCGCCTGACCGATCTGGCCGGCGACGGCTGCGTGTCGATGCTGCTGTTCAACGCCGAACGGCCGGTCGAGCGGCTGAACGTGGCCGACACCCTGAAGATCCAGTGGAACGGCTATCTTGGCGCCGGCCGCTTCCTGCTGTCGGACATGGGCCGGGCGCTGATGAGCATCCTGGAGGACGACGCCGGCACGCACGACGCCTTCTGCGGCCCTTCCACGCCCTGGAGCATCGCCGCCAAGCACGGCCAGGCCGGCAACTACGGCCCGCATCCGTCGAGCCGCGAGCGGTTTGGCCTGGCGGTCGGCAAGTACGGCCTGGGACGCAAGGACATCCATCCCTGCATCACCTGGTTCAAGGGCGCCAAGGTCGAGGCCGACGGCGCGATCACGCCGCAGGTCGGTCCGTTCGCGGCGGGCCGCAGCCTGCTGCTGCGGGCTGAGATGGACCTGATCGTGGTGCTGGCCAACACCCCGCACGTGATGGATCCGCGTCCCGACTACACGGTCACGCCCGTGCGGGCCCAGGCCTGGCGCGGCCCCGTGGCGGCCGCCGACGACCCGATCCGCACCGGTACGCCGGAGGGCCTGCGCGCCTTCCTGAACGTCGAAGACTACTACGCCCGCTAGGAGGGTCCGATGCGCGAAGACCTCAACACGACGGTGCTGCACGACGAGGTGGTGCCCGCGCGCGCCCCGTGGATGCACGACCTGAAGGCCGGCGAGACGCTGGAGATCATCGACCTAGAGGGCAATCAGGCGGTCGACTTCCTGATGTACGCCACGGCTGACCACGCCGAACGCTACAGCGCCCAGGACACCATCGCCGCCCAGGGCAACCTCTTCCTGCGCGACGGGGCGGTGCTGCTGTCGAACGAGGGGCGGCCGATGATGCGGATCGTGGCCACCAACGTCGCCTATCACGACACCATCGGCGGGGCCTGCTCGTGCGAGAGCAACACCCTGCGCTACGGCCATCACACCAAGAAACAGCACGCCTGTGTCGACAACTTCCTCGACGCCAACGGCCGGGCCGGCCGCAACAAGCGCGACATGGTCAGCAACATCAACTGGTTCATGAATGTCCCCGTCGAGGCCGACGGCGCCCTGGGCATCGTCGACGGCATCTCGGCGCCGGGTCTGTCGGTGACCCTGCTGGCCGAGATGGATGTCACGGTGGTGGTCTCCAACTGCCCGCAGATCAACAACCCCTGCAACGGCTTCAACCCGACGCCGGTGCGCATGGTGGTGCGGGCGTGACCGCCCGGGCCGTTGCGACCACCGTCGCCGCCGGCGGGACGAGCGCGCTGGAGGCGGCCGACGCCGCCCTGGCCCGCATCGCCGCCTACGACGCCGTCCAGCCCCAGGTCTGGATCGAGCGGCTGGATCCGGAAGCCGTCCGCGCCTACGCCCACGCCGTCGACGCCCGGATCGCGGCCGGCGAGGTCCTGCCGCTGGCCGGCGCGACCTTCGCCATCAAGGACAATATCGACCTCTTCGGCCTGCCGACCACGGCCGGCTGCCCTGATTTCGCCTATGCGCCGGAGGCTTCGGCCGAGGTCGTGAGGCGGCTGATCGCGGCCGGGGCGATCCCGGTCGGCAAGACCAATCTCGACCAGTTCGCCACCGGCCTGAACGGCACGCGCAGCCCGCACGGCGCGCCGCACTGCGTGTTCAACCGCGCCTTCGTCAGCGGCGGATCGAGCTCGGGCTCGGCCGTCGCCGTGGGCGTGGGCTTGGTCGACTTCGCCTTGGGCACCGACACCGCCGGTTCGGGCCGGGTGCCGGCCGCCTTCAACAACCTCGTCGGCTTCAAGCCGACCAAGGGCCGCTGGAGCACCAGCGGCCTCGTGCCGGCCTGCCGGTCGCTGGACTGCATCAGCGTCTTCACCCGCGATCTCGAGGACGCCGAACTGGTCGACGCGGTCGCCGCCGGCTTCGATGCGGCCGATCCGTTTTCGCGTCCGCTGGAGGATCGTCCGCGCGACGCCAGGCGTCTGGGCGCGCCACTGCCCCATCAGCGCAACTTCCTCGGCGACGCGACCGCCGCCCACCTATACGAGCAGGCGCTGGAGCGCTTCGCCGCCGACGGCGCGGAGATCGTGCCGATCGACATCGATTTCCTCAGCGAGGCCGCCCAACTGCTCTATGGCGGCCCGTGGGTGGCCGAGCGCACGGCGGCGCTGAAGATGATGCTGGCCGACAAGCCGGACGCCATCGATCCCACGGTGCGGACGATCGTCGAGGCTGGCCTGGGCGTCACCGCCGTCGAGCTGTTCGAGGGCGAATACCGGCTGAAGGCTCTGGCCCGCCGGGCCGAAGCGATGTGGGACGAGATCGACCTGCTGGTCCTGCCCACGACCCCGACCGCCTTCCGCATCGCCGAGATGAAGGCCGAGCCGATCCGGCTGAACGCGGCGCTGGGCCTCTACACCAACTTCGTCAACCTGCTCGACATGAGCGCCCTGGCCGTGCCGGCGGGCTTCCGGGGCGGCGAGGTCGGCTTCGGCGTCACCCTAATCGGACCGGCTCATGCCGACCGCGCGCTGATCGAAGCGGCTCGCCCCTACATCGCGCGGCTCGATGCGCCCGCTCCCGCCCTCGACCTTGGAGACAAGATGGAAACCGTCACCCTCGCCGTCGTCGGCGCCCACCTGCAAGGCATGCCGCTGCACTGGCAGCTGACCTCGCGCAACGCCCGCTTCCTGGGCGAAGCCAAGACCGCGCAGAGCTACCGTCTCTACGCCATCGCCAACTCGACCCCGCCCAAGCCGGCCCTGGTGCATGCCGAAGGCGGCGCGCCGATCGCCGTCGAGCTCTACGAACTGGACCTGGCCGCCTTCGGCGGTTTCACCGCCGAGGTGCCCGCGCCGCTGGCCATCGGCTCGGTGACCCTGGACGACGGCCGCACGGTAAAGGGCTTCGTGGCCGAGCCGCGCGCGCTGGACGGCGCGAGCGAGATCACCAGCTTCGGCGGGTGGCGAGCCTATATCGCCAGCCTTTGAGCGGCCATTTCACCCGTAAAATCCCCGCGAAAGCGGGGACCCAGGTGTTTTATCCTCGAGCGCCGTGCGCTTCAGAAAAAGCCTAGCCCCCCGCTTTCGCGGGGGTTTTCGGTTTGGGGGAACGCCTCAGCCTTCCGGCTCCTGCAACGGCCCCGGCGGAACCAGGCTTGGGCACAGGTTGGCCACCGGCTTGTCGTGCAGCACCTTCTCGACGAAGGCCGGCGAGTCCGCCCGCGAGCGCATCACCGCGCTGCCGTGGGTGGCGTGCGGGTAGTAGCGCCATTCGACGGTGTTGCCGGCCGCGCACATGGCCGAGACGAAGTTGAACTGGCTGACGGTCTGGGCGTCGGAGTCGGCCAGGCCCGTGCCGACGAAGACCGGGGTCGGGATCTTCACGTCCGGAAAGTCGCTCAGCGCATCGGCCTTCACTTCCAAGGCGTCGATCGGCCGACTGTAGAGCTTTGAGACCGGCAGGGCGATCTCACGGGCGAAGGTGCGCAGGCCGCCCATGCAGGTGGTCTGGGCCTTCTCCAGCAGCGGGCGGCCCGCTTCGGCGATGTAGTCCTCTGCGCGGATGCCCTGCGGGTCGATCGAGCGCACCGTGCCCAGGAAGTAGAGGATCTCGTAGGCCGCGTTCCCGCCGGCGTCGCGGTCGGTGTAGAGGCTGGGGACCTCCTCCTGCGGCGCGCCCCGGGTGTTGTTGGTGTGGGCGACGACGCCGGTGGCCACCGTGCCCTTGATCTTCAGGTCCGGGGCGTAGGTCGGCGCCCAGTAGGCGGCGGCGAGAGCCGCGCCCGAGCCCTGCGACTGGCCCATGGTCACCACCTTGTTGGCCAGTTGGCCCGGATAGGCCTTCAGCACCGCCCGCACGCTGTCGAGCACGGCGAGACCTTCGGACCGCGACTGCAGGTACGGATGCGGGCCGGGCGTACCGAGGCCCGCATAGTCGGTGGCGACGATGGCGTAGCCGGCCTCCAGCCAGGCCGACAGGTACTGCTGGTCGCGCTCGGAGCGCGGCATGAACGACGGGGCGCAGACGTCGGCGACGCCTGTGGTGCCATGGGCCCAGGCGATCACCGGCCAGCCGCCGGCCGGCGGCGCGCCCTTGGGGAAGAAGACCGCGCCGGAGACCGTGACCATCTTCTTTGCGTCCAGCCAGTCGGTGGAGCTGTAGAGGATGCGCTCGGCCCGGCCAGCGCCGGCCAGCGCGTCCTCGGCCGGCAGGACCTCTCGCCTCAGCATCATCCCCGGCAAAGCGGGAGCTGCGCCGGTCCAGCGATAGAAGGGCGTGACCCCGCCATCGCCTGCCCAGCGGTCGGCCGAGGGCGGAACGGGTTGCGCCAAGACCGGTCCGGCGACCATGGCCGCGGCCGCGAGAAGGCAGGAAAGACGGGTTCGAAGCATCGGCGGCGGATCCTGGCAGGCGCAAAAGCGCGGTTTCGACGCCCAGCCCGGCCGATCGCCTTAGTTGCCGAAAGCGGAAAGATCGCCTTTCCCGGCTCGCCGCCCGCTCGTCGCGTGACGGTCGCCGAACGACGAGTTTTCGCCAGCGACGCATCCCGCGCAAAATTCAGGCGCCGGCCATCAGCTTTTCAGCAAACCCCAGGGATTTCCGGTTTCTAGCCGCCGGCGATCTTAGCCCCCTCCCGCCCGGTGCTATTGCGGACAGGCGTCGAGCGTGGATCGCGAGCATCAGATTGCGTCGCTTCCCCGGTCGTCGGGAATGCCCGCGTGGGCAATCATTGTTGTCGGACGAGCCAAGTATGGAACTGGGTCTGAAGCGTTTCACCGGCCGGGTCAGCGACAACGACCTGCGCCTGCTGCGCACCTTCGCCACGGTGGTCAAGCACGGCGGTTTCGTCGCCGCCGAGTCCGAGTTGCAGATCGGCCTGCCGTCGATCAGCCGCTACATAAAGGACCTGGAGATCCGACTGGGCGCGCGGCTGTGCGAACGCGGCCGGCGCGGCTTCACCCTCACCGCCGAGGGCGCGCGGGTACATGAGGCCTGCGAGAAGCTGTTCGACGAACTCGACCTGTTCGAGGCCCGGGTGCGCGACATCCACGCCAGCCCCGCGGGCGCCATCCGCATCGGCATGGTCGACGCCCTGGTCGGCGATCCCAACTTCCGCCTGCCCGAGGTGTTCGACGGCTACAAGGCCGCCTATCCGAACGTGCACTTCAACATCTCGACCACGACCTCGAACCTGATCGAGCAGGCGGTGATCGAGAACAATCTCGACGTCGGCGTGGTGTTCGAGCGCCGGCCGATGGAGCAGCTGCGCTACCACTTCCTCTACGAGGAGGTCAGCTGGCTCTACTGCACCGAGGACCACCCGGCCTGGCGTCTGCGCGCCCATGACGACCGCGTCGACCTGGAGGACATCGCCTCCTACGACTTCGTCGGCTACCCGTTCGAGCACGAGATGGAGCGGCTGGGGGTCAGCGGCCTGCTCAAACGCACGGCGACGGTGACGCACATGGAGTCGATCGCCATGATGATCGCCTCGGGCCGCTATCTGGGCTTCCTGACCGAGCATCAGGTCGCGGGCATGGGCGGCGGCAAGCGCTTCCACAAGGTCGCGCCGGAGACCTTCTCCTACGCCAGCAAGATCTCGGTGATCACCCGCCAGGGCCATCCGCCGCCGCTGGTCGCGGCCTTCATCCAGCAGGTCGAGGCGGCCCGCGCCCGAGTGAACTGAAAACCGGGGTGAACGAAAAAGGGGTGCTCCGCGAGGAGCGCCCCTTTCTTCTTGCCCATTCGAGAACTCGCCAACCCGGCCGCAGCGAAGCGGAAAGCCGGGATGGCGCTCCTCTCGGAGACTAGAACTTCGCCTTCACGTTCAGGCCCACGGTGCGCGGACGCAGCGCCAGGCCCTGGGTGACGAACAGAACCGAGGGCTTTTGGATGATGGTGTCCTCGTTCAGCAGGTTCTTGGCGAACAGCGACAGCTGGATGTCCGCGACATCCACACCGATGCTGGCGTCGACCAGGTCGTAGGACGGACGGCGATAGTCCTTGCTGGTGGTCGAGTAAGAGCCGTAGCTCTCGCCCGTATGCGACCAGTTCACGCTGGCGAAGCCGTCGATGCGGTCGGTGATCGCATGGTCGTAGTCGAAGCCCACCGAGAAGGTGTTCTCCGGCGTGCCCAGCAGCTTGGAGCCGTCGACCGCGCCGGTGCCCTTGGCCGCCTCTGTGATCTTGGCGTCGGTGACCGCGCCCGACAGGTTGAGGGTCAGGTTGTCGGTCAGGGCCGCGCGCAGTTCGAACTCGCCGCCCTGGCTGCGGGCGTCGCCGGCGTTGCCGGTGATCACCGAGCCGCAGGTCGACAGGCGCACCGACTGCTGGACATTCTTCCAGTCGATGTAGAAGGCCGAGGCGTTGAAGGTCACGCGACCGTCGAACAGGCGGGTCTTGGCGCCGCCCTCGTAGCTCCACAGGCTGTCGGGACGATAGCTCTTGGCGTCCGACAGGCCGAGGCTGGCGACGTCGGCCGCGCAGAACGAGGTCAGGGCGTTGTTCTGGCCGCCCAGGCGGAAGCCCTTGGCGGCGTTGGCGTACAGCGACACCGACTTGGACGCCTCGTAGGTCACCGCGAACTTCGGCGTCAGCGGCGCCGAGCGGGTGGACGCGTCGTCATGGGCCGGCGCGCCGTCGGCCAGCCAGCCGCCCTCTTCCAGCGCGTACTGGCTGGACGCCTTGACCTGGCGCAGCCCGACGGTCGCCTTGAGCTTGTCGGTGACCTTGAACGAGCCCTCGGCGAAGACGGCAATCTGGTTGTTGCGGCGCACCGAGTTGAAGTAGCCGATCAGGCCGCCCGGCGTGGCGTAGCCCAGGGCGTCCTGCGTCGTCGTGCCCAGTTCGGAGGCGACGGCGGCGTCCAGGCCCAGCACGTATTCGTGGTCGAGGCTGGTGATCTTCTGCTTGGCGAAATAGGCGCCCACCTGCCACTCGTAGCGCTTGCCGCTCTCGGCCAGCGACGGCGAGGCCAGGCGGAACTCCTGGCTGTAGGTCGCCACGGCGTCCTTGTTGCGCATGATCCCCGGCAGGGCCGCGATGGTTTCGTAGGTGTCGCCATAGCTGTCGTCGAGCACGCTGGCGACGTACTCGCTGTCATAGATCGAACCGTCGAACTGGCGGTCGAAGCTGCGATAGGCGTAGCCGCTGATCGAGGTGAAGGTCAGGTCGCCGAAGCGCTTCTCCACCGTCACGCTCGGCGCGAACAGGGTGTCCTGGCTGGGCTCGCGCACCGGCCGGTTCTCCTGGAACTTGCCCAGCGACAGCTTGGTGATGCCGGTGTCGTCGGCGTCGGTTTGCTGCCACTGCACCGTCGAGCTGACCTTCAGGTCGTCGGTCGGCTCCCACAGGAAGCTGGCGCGCAGGGCCGTGGTGCGCTCGGCGTCGACGTTCTTGTTGTCGACGACGCCGGCCGAATTGACGTGGTCGACGAAGCCGCTCTGGTACTCGCGCTGCACGGCAAGGCGGAAGGCGGCGTTCTCGCCGACCGGAGCGTTGATCATGCCGCCGAACAGGTAGTTCACGCCGCCTTCGTCGGTGTGCGAGACCTCGCCCTCGGCGCTGCTCTCATAGTCGCCCAGCTTCGGCGTCTTGGTGATGAAGCGCAGGGTGCCGCCCAGCGAGCTGTCGCCGTAGAGCGTGCCCTGCGGCCCGCGCAGCACCTCCACGTGGTCGAGGTCGAACAGCCGCGGCAGGGTCACGCCGGTGAAGAACTGGTTCGGGATCGTCAGCGACACGTCGTTCAGATAGACGCCGACCGTCGCCGAGCCCTGGGACGAGCTGATGCCGCGCAGGCTGATGCGCGACAGGCCGCTGTTGCCGGTGTTGCTGAACGACAGGCCCGGCGTGCTGCGGGCGAGATCGGCGTAGTTGGCCACGTGCTGCTTGGCCAGTTGGTCGCCGGTCAGAACGCTGATGCTCAGCGGCACGTCGCGCACGTTCTCAGAACGCTTCTGGGCGGTGACGACCAGTTCGGGCACGACGTTGTCGTCGGCCGGCGCCGTCGCGGTCTGCGCCCAGGCGAGGGTCGGCGACACGGCCGCCAGCATCCCGGCGACCATCAGCGTCGCCTTCAGGCCGCGCTTACGTCGGCGAGCCGTCACGAAATCCGAATACATCACGATTATCCCCTTGAGCTTGAAAGCCTTCGGACGGGCCTGGCCTCTTGATCGAGGGTGCTGCGGGCGCGGGTTCCTGGCGCTTTCCTCCTCCCGGAAAGGCCGCCCGCGTCTCGCTCAAGCCGGTCTCCATGCGAGGATTTGGCAGGAGCCCGCCAGCGAGAATGTCGCGTTGCACAATGATGGTTGCGCGAATTTGGAAGTGAACGGCGACGCTTCCCAAGCGGGCCAGCGGTTCGTTACGCGGCCCGCCAAGCATGGTTGCCGAGAACGACATCTACCCGCGACACGCGCCGTGGTTCGTCGGAGCGGTCAGAGTCTCCCACGGAACCAACATGGCCGACGCCGCTATCGCCGACGCAACGCCCGCACCGGCCCCTTCGAAGGTGTCGAGCCGGGCCTGGATCGTCCTGGCCATGCTGACCCTGGTCTACACCTTCAGCTGGATCGACCGTTTCCTGCTGATCATCCTGGTCGATCCGATCAGCCGCGACCTGAAGGTCTCCAATACCGAGATCGGCCTGCTGACCGGCTTCGGCTCTTCCCTGCTCTATTCGCTGGCGGGCTTTCCGATCGCGCGCCTGGCCGACAAGGGCTCGCGCCGAGCGATCATCGCCGCCGCCATCGGCACCTGGAGCACCCTGACCGTCATCAGCGGCTTCGTGGGCAACTTCATGGGCCTGGCGCTGGCGCGGTTCGGCATCGCCGTTTCGTCGGCGGGCTGCTCGCCCGCCGCCTACTCCCTGATTTCCGACTATTTCCCGCAGGCCCGGCGCGGGGCGGCCATCGCCGTCTACAGCCTGGGCATCTCGATCGGCATGTGGGCGGGCCTGACCTTCGGCGGCGTGCTGGAGGATCATTTCGGTTGGCGTAGCGCGTTCCTGATCGTCGGCTTTCCCGGGATGATCGTGGCGGCGCTGTTCTTCCTGATCGTGCGCGAGCCGCCGCGCGGGACCTTCGACGCCGCCACCGAGGAGAACGCCCGCCAGTACTCGCTGAAGGAAGCGGCCGGCCACATCGTCAGCCACCCCTGTTTCCTGCCGATCGCCCTGGGTTTTGCCTTGATCTCGGCCTCGGCCAGCGCCTTCGAGAACTGGGTGCCGACCTACATGATCCGCGTGCAGCACATGAGCTCGACCGAGGTCGGCTCGCTGAGCGGACTGCTGCAGGGCGTCACCGGCTTCGTCGGCACCCTGATCTTCGGCTTCGCCGCCGACCGTCTGGGCGGCCGCGACGCCCGCTGGTACCTGTGGCTGCCGATGATCGGCATCGGCGTCATGGGCCCGGCGATCCTGCTGTTCTTCCAGACCAGCGGCCCCACCGCCTATCTCTGCTACTTCATCGCCGAGCTGGCCGGCTCGGCCTTCTCGGCCCCGCTGTTCGCCGCCGGCCAGATGCTGCTGCCGCCGCGCCTGCGCGCCGTCGGCATGGCCAGCATGCTGTTCGTGCTCAACGTCATCGGCATGGGCGTGGGCCCGTTCCTGACCGGCTGGCTCAGCGACCTGTTCGTCGCCCGCGGCGCGGCCGACGGCCTGGCCTCGTCGATCTCGCTGATGCAGCTCAGCGCGGTGGCCGGCGGCGCCTGCCTGGTGTTCGCCGCCGCTCGGCTGAAGCGCTCGATCCCGGCCTGACCGACGACCCAAAGGGGTTGCGCCGACGCCTCGCAGGGCGTCTAAACCGCTCCGTGACCCTACGTTATCGCCGCCCCTCGCCCCCTGTCGCGACCTCCGAACACGAGGCCCGTGCGTGACCAGGCTGAGGCGGCGAGGCCTGGCGTCGATCAATTCCGAGGTCCGCGACGGCATCCTTCCGGCCGCCGACGGCGTCACCCGCGCGCCAGATGCGCCGGCGATCGACGACCGCAAGCGGCCGCCCTACCGCCTCGTCGCCGTCATCATCGCCTGCGCGCTCTTCATGGAGCAGATGGACGCCACGGTGCTGGCCACCGCCCTGCCGACCATGGCCCGTGACTTCGGCGTGCCCGCCCCCAGCCTGAGCTCGGCCCTCACCGCCTATCTCCTCGCCCTGGCGATCTTCATCCCGGCCAGCGGACGCCTGGCCGACCGCTTCGGCTCCAAGACCGTGTTCCGCCTGGCCATCGCGGTCTTCGTCGGCGGCTCGGTGCTGTGCGGCCAGGCGACCAGCCTGCCGCTGCTTATCCTCGCCCGCTTCCTGCAAGGCATCGGCGGGGCGATGATGATCCCGATCGGCCGGCTGGTGCTGCTGCGGTCGGTGGCCAAGCAGGACATGGTCTCGGCGATGTCCTGGCTGATCATCCCGGCCCTGATCGGCCCGATCCTGGGCCCGCCGATCGGCGGCTTCATCGTCACCTATCTGGACTGGCGCTGGATCTTCTACCTGAACATCCCGATCGGCGTGCTGGGCATCGTGCTGGTCACCCTGTTCATCGACGAGGTGCGCGGCGAGACGCCGGTGCGGGCCGATCCGGTCGGCTTCCTGCTGTCGGGCGCCTCGCTCGGCTGCCTGTTGTTCGGTTTCGAGATGACCAGCCGCAGCGGAGAGCTGCCCCAGGCCCTGGCCCTGATCGCCGTCGGTCTGGTCGCGGGCGGACTCTATCTGCGTCACGCCCGCCGGCGCGCCGACCCGATCCTCGATCTGTCGCTGATGGCCGTGCCGTCGTTCCGGCTGTCGGTAATCGGCGGCTCGCTGACCCGCATCACCCAGGGCGCCCAGCCGTTCCTGCTGCCGCTGATGCTGCAGCTTGGCTTTGGCATGACCGCCGCCGCCAGCGGCTCAATCACCATCGCCGGAGCAATCGGCTCGCTGGCGATGAAGAGCCTGGCGCCGCGCATCCTGCGCCGCTTCGGCTTCAGGAACAGCATGATCGTCGGCGGCCTGGCGGCCAGCGCCGGCTACGCGGTCTGCGGTCTCTTCCGGCCCGAATGGCCGATCTGGCTGATCTTCCTGACCCTGATGGCCAGCGGCTTCTGCATGTCGTTCCAGTTCACCGCCTACAACACCATCGCCTATGACGAGATCCCGCCCGAGCGGATGAGCGCGGCCACCAGCTTCTACGCCACCTTCCAGCAGCTGATGCTGTCACTGGGCGTCTGCGCCGGCGCCCTGGCCCTACATGTCGGCATGCTGGCGGGCGACCACGCCTCGCCTCGGCTGGCCGACTTCACCCTGGCCTTCCTGATCGTCACGGCGATCTCGGCCTCGGCGACGATCTGGAACCGCCGCTTCGCCCCGGACGCCGGCGCCGACCTCAGCGGACGCCCTCAGCGCGGCTGATTTTCCACCCGCGGCCGAAACGTCTTTCGCACCCGAAAACGTCGTTCCCGACGCTCGTGTTGCGCGGCGCTCGGCCCTTGTCGGCCGTTCATGCCGCGAGACGCTTCAGCCCCGCAACAAGACGCCCCACGCCGCATCCCAGGGCTCCGAATGCGCGCCATTCAGGCCGATCAATTCCGTCCGGATATATCGTATAATTTATTTTGACCTTGTCTGAGTTATATGCGTTCCTCCCTGTCACGAATTTGTCAGGGGAGAGGACAAATGCAGGTCCGAGGGAAGAATTGGTTGCTGGTCGCTACGAGCGCGGCGGCAATTATGGTTGGAAATCAAGCGCTCGCGCAGGACGCGCAGACAAGCGCAACGAGCGTTTCGGAAAAGTCAGACAAGAAGACCGATGACGACACCAATGTCGTCGATGAGGTGCTCGTCAAAGGCATCCGCGGCAGCCTCAGCGCCGCGGCCGACAGAAAGCGGAAATCCGCCCAGATCGTCGAGTCGATCGAATCCGAAGACGTCGGCAAGCTGCCCGACAACAACGTCCCGGAAGCTCTGTCGCGGGTCACCGGCGTGCAGATCGAGCGCATCCACGGCGAAGGCACCAACATCACCATCCGCGGGATGACGGGCGTCTCGACCACGATCAACGGCAACAGCAACAGCGCGGGCGAAGGTCGCTCGGCAACCCTGGCCGACATCCCCGCCGAACTGCTGAAGTCGGTTCAGGTCTACAAGACCCGCACCGCCGACCAGGACGAAGGCGGCATCGCCGGCGCGGTCAACGTCGAACTACGCCGTCCGCTGGACCTGCGTGACGGCTGGACCCTCGCCGGCAGCGTCAAGAACGTGCACGGCAGCACGGGCGGCACCAACAGCCCCTACGCCAGCCTGCTGGTCGCCAACCGGTTCGACACCAACCTCGGCGAGATGGGCTTCCTCGCCAACATCGCCTATTCGAAGAACAACTACCAAGAGCAGTACATAGAGAGCGAGTCGCCGAGCACCTTCTTCGGCAACGCCCTGACCAGCGTGACCGCCCTGGGTCACGCCAACGCCATCGCGCCCTACGCGATCAACTACGGCATCGAGGACGGCTCGATCGAGCGCCCGTCCGTCAACCTCGCCTACCAATGGCGCGTGAACGACAACTTCGACATCGTGCTTGAAGGTTCGTACTTCGGCAGCGACGAGACCCGCTCGCGCGACCGCCTGCACGTCACCGTGCGCAACGACAACCACACCGTCTCGAACCTGGTGCTGGGATCAGACGGACGCACCGTCCAATCGCTGACCCTGAGCAACGCCAACGGCGTCGACGCCAGCGTCCAGTCCTATCGGGAAGAGGTGGAGTCCAACAACTACACCACCAACCTCGAAGCTCACTGGAACAAGGACGATCTCAGCGTCACGGGCCAGCTGCAGTATAACTGGAGCGACACCAACTATTACGGCGTCCTGACGCTGTACCGCCTGCTCGACAGCAGCGGCTCGCCGATCAAGACCGTCGACGTCGACCTGAACTCCAGCAAGGTCCCGGGCCGCGGCCCCTACGTCACCTTCCCGACCACGGACCTGAGCAACGTCGCCAACTATCGCCTGTACAATGTCCACGACGAGCAGACCTACGCCGACAGCAAGCAAGCGGTCGCCAAGGTCGACGTCTCCTACAAGGTCAGCGACGACAAACTGATCCGTCGCCTGCAGGCCGGCCTGCGATACGAGAACCGCGACACCACCCGCGACTACGGCTATCGCGACGCCGACACCTCGATCGCCCTGACCAGCTTCGTCACGGGCAGCGACTACGCCACCACCACGGTGAAGATCGGCGACGCTTCGAACACCTGGCACCATCTGTCGGGCGAAGCCCTGATGGCCAACATGGCGGCCGTCCGCCAGGCCGTCGGCTGGACCACCGAAAAGCCGTCCAACAACCGCGGACAGAGCTACGTCTCCAACGAGAAGCAGTTGGCGGGCTTCGGCAACGTCTACTACGGCTTCGACGTGGGCGACGTGCCGATCGACGGCGTGGCTGGCGTGCGGGTGACCAAGACCAAGGGCACGATCGCCAGCGCCATCTACAATCTCGACAAGGACTGGAACGAGGTCATCACCGAGACGCAAGGCGGCGGCAGCTATGTCGACGTCCTGCCCAGCATCAATGCGATCATCCACCTCACGTCCAAGATGCAACTGCGCCTGGCCTATACGCGCGACATCCAGCGCCCCAACTTCCTGGACACCTCATCCTGGAAGACGGTGCTGGCCGCCGTCAACGTCGTCTATTCGGGCAACCCCGAACTGAAGGCCAACCGCTCGACCAACTACGACGCCTCGCTCGAATACTACTTCGGTCGCGGCGGCGTGCTGTCGGCCGGCGCCTTCCTGAAGAAGCCGGACGGCTACATCTACTACAGCGGTGTGGACGAGTACGTTCCCGAACTGGGGACCACCGGCACAGTCTACAAGCTGCGCAACGCGGGTCCGGGCGAGTTCCTGGGCTACGAGTTCAACGCCAGCGGCTTCTTCGACTTTCTGCCCGGCAAGCTGCGCAACTTCGGCGCCAGCGCCAACTTCACCTACATGGACAAGTTCGAGATCCGCTATCCGTTCGATGATCCGGCGCAGCGGGCCATCCCCGGCGTCTACGACGCCGACAGCACCTCGAAGTACACCTACAATCTGGCGCTCTACTACGACACGCCGCAGTTCAGCGCCCGCCTCGCCTACAACTACCGCGCCCGTTACAAGGTCACGGTGTGGCAGGAATATCCCGAGTACTCGCCCTACAACGACGCGACCTCGCGCCTCGACGCAGCCGTGAACTGGACGCCGGTCAAGCAACTGACCCTCAGCGTCGAAGGCACCAATCTGCTGAAGGAAAACAACAACGTCTATTGGGGCCAGGAGCGCTCGCTGCCCCTGGGCGTGCGCGTACAGGCCCGCACCCTGCAGGTCAGCGCCCGCTTCCGCTACTGACCAACACCAACCGGCGTCCGGCCCCAACCGGACGCCGTCAACGAGCGGCTCTAGTCCCCCAGCCGCTCCCAGGGGAGGAGGCGATCATCGCCCCTCCCCTTCTTCTTGTCCGCTTCGCGGAGCCGGGCCGGTCATCACAGCGCGTCGTGACACAAGCCCTCGGGGCCTCAGATCGTCACCCATGAAAAAAGGGGCGCGGACCGAATGGCCCGCGCCCCTCGCCTTTACGGCCTGAAAGGAAGCCTCAGCTCCCTTTCACCTTCACCATCACGACGCCGCGCGCCGGCACCTCAAAGGCCTGCTCGCCGGCCGGCAGATCGGCGCCGCGCCAGAGGTCGCGCACGACCGCCAAGCCGGCGACGCCGGCGTCGGCCGCCTTCAGCTCCATCCGGACCGGCTTGTCGCCGCGATTGAACAGCGCCACGGCCACCTGGCCGTCGGCCAGCGGCTTGCTCCAGACCTCGGTCACGCCATCCTTGCGCACGGCCTTGCCCTGCACGCCGCGGGCGTCCTGGTCGATGGCGATCACCTCGCGGTTCTCGAGGATCTTCAGCACCTCGGCGCCGGTCTCGCGCAGGTCGTGGCCCATCATCAGCGGCGCCGCCGACATGGCCCACAGGCTCATGTGGGTCAGATACTCGTCCTTGGTCATGCCGCCGTTGCCGACCTCCAGCATGTCCGGATCGTTCCAGCCGCCGGGACCGGCGAACTCGGGCTTGCCGTTCTTGTCGAAGCCGATCTTGGCCATGGTCGGATAGTCGTCGGTGATGTCGCCGGTGGTGCGCCACAGGTGACCGCCGACCTGGCGGCCCCAGGCGCCGACGTCGAAGCGGCCGTACTGGCACAGCGAATAGATCATCGGCCGACCGGTGGCCCGCAGCGCCGCGCCCATCTCGTAGTAGGTGCGCTTGACGGTGTCGGCGTCGGCATAGAACCACTCGCCCGAGCACAGGTCGTACTTCAGATAGTCGACGCCCCACTCGGCGAAGGTCTTGGCGTCCTGGGCCACGTGGCCGTAGCTGCCGGCGTAGCCCGCGCAGGTCTTGGGACCGGGGGAGCTGTAGATGCCAAGCTTCAGCCCCTTCGAATGGACATAGTCGGCCAGGGCCTTCATGTCCGGGAACTTGTCGTTGGGCCGCAGCACGCCGTCGGCGCCGCGCTCGCCCTGCCAGCCGTCGTCGATGTTGACATAGACATAGCCGGCGTCGCGCAGGCCGAAGGCGACCATGGCGTCGGCCATGGCGCGGACCGTCTTGTCGTCGATCTCGGCGCCGAACTTGTTCCAGCTGCTCCAGCCCATCGGCGGCTTGGCGGCCAGGCCGTCGGCGGCCAGTTCGCCCATCGGCGGCAGGCTGGTGCTGGTGAAGGCGCGGGCCTTGGCGTCGGCGGCCGTGCCCCGGCGGCCGTCCTGCTCGACATGGGCGTACCAGATGTCGCCGGCCAGGGAGACCCCGGCGCCCTTCAGGGTCGCGGTCCACTGGCGGGTGGGCTTGTCCTTGTCGTTGAGATTGCGCAGCTCGAAGGTCGCCACCCCGTCCTTCACGACGAGGTTCTGCATGTCCATCGAGCCGTACCAAGCGGTCGTGACGGTCCCGGTCGGCTTGCCGGCCTTCTGCTCGATCTTCATCAGGGTGATGCCCGGATAGGACGGCGCGTTATCGAAGGTCCAGACACCGGCCAGCCCCGGCTGGGCGGCGGGCGAGGCCATGGCGGCGTGCGAGGCGACGAGCCCCAGGGCGAGCGGGGTTAGCAGGCGACGCATGCGATCTCCTTAGTCTGGATAGGGGTCTGGATCAGGCTGCGACAGGCGCAGCAAAGCTCAGGCCCGGCGCGACGCCAGGGCCTCGATAAATCGGTCAAGACGATCCGCGCGCCCGGCCCGGCGCGCGGATCGTCCATAGTCGGCTCAGCGCGCGGCCTCGCAGGGCGGCGCATGGCCCGAGCCCGACTTGGGAAGCGCCGGGCTGGGGGCCAGCACCTCCCACTCCTGGACGGCGACGGCGGCGTAGGTTCCGCCGGCCGAGGAGGCGTCGAACACCGCCCGCAGGCAGCGGGTCGTCACGGGCGCGAAGCTTGCGTCCTGGAAGGCGCCGACGTCCGTGCCGAAGCCCTTGGGACCCGCGACCGGCTTCCAGCCGCCGTCCCAGTACTCCATGCGCCAGGCCTTGGGCGGGGCGACGCCGATGCCCGAACCGGCTGGCTGGTCGCCCCAGAACCAGATGCGGGCGCCGTCAACGGTCACCGGCGCGTCGAAGCGGTACTCGACCCACTGACGCGGCGGATTGTTGGGCGACCAGGTGCCCCAGGTGTCGGGCGGCAAGGGCGAGGCCTTGGTGATCCCGTCGTTCAGCGCCTTGATCCAGTACTGGACCGGGATCGGCTCGTTGGAGGCCGCGGCGGTCGCCTGGCCGGCGATATTGCGGGTCGGGGCCGGCGGGGCTTGCGGGCGGCGGGTCGGGATCAGCTTGCGGATCGCCGGCGGGCTGACGCTGTCGTCCCACTCGATCGGATCCAGGGCGACGCTGCGCCGGAAGTGGCCGCCTCCCGCCGCGTCGGCGGTGTGGTAGGCCATATACCAGCGGCCCTTGAACTCTACCGCGCCCGAGTGCGAGGTCGTCGACGACACCGGGCCCAGCATCACGCCGCGATAGGTCCACGGCCCCAGCGGCGAGCTCGCCGTGCCGTAGGCGATGCAGGCGTGATAGACGGCCGGCGTGCAGTCCGACTTCGGACCCGCGCGATTGCCGGCGTAGAGCATGTAGTAGACGCCCTTGCGCTTCATCAGCCACGGAGCCTCGAAGAAGCCGGTCAGCCCTTCGACCTTCACCTCGGGTCCCTTGGGCGTGACCATGTCGGCGGCCAGCTCCATGCCGCGCAGCTGACCGAAGGTGCCCCAGTAGATGTAGACCCGGCCGTCGTCATCGATCAGCACGGTGGGATCGATGTTCTGGATGTCGTTGGCGACCGGGGTAGTCTGCGAGATGATCGGGCCGGACGGATGGGCGTCCACCCACGGTCCCGTCATGCTGTCAGAGACGGCCACGCCGATGGCGAAGCGGTCCCTGGCGTTACCGCCGGCCTGCAGCACGGGGGCGTAGAGATAGAACTTGCCGTCCCTGCCCTTCACGATCTGGCCGGCGTAGGCGCGCCCTTCTTCGGCCCACTTGAACACGGCCTGCGGCTTGGCGATGGCCGGATAGTGCAGCCAGTCGCCGGACGCCGGGTCCTTGGTGGCCAGCAGCTGCCACTCGTTCATGATGAAGTCGTTGACGTCCGGCGCCGCCTCGTCGCGGCCGGCCAGGATCCACAGCGTGTCGCCGTCGACCACCGGGGCCGGATCGGTCGAGTAGTAGCGGCCGTCGGCCAAGATCGGATTGCCCGGGGCGTGGATCGCTTCCGGGCCGGCCGCGCAGGCGGCGACCGGCGACAGCAGCAGGGCCGCGCCCGCGACCAGGGCGCGCTTCAACTCATTCCTCATCAGGATAGGGCCCCTTGCCGCCATCGGCGATCAGTTGGTCGATGCGGGCCTGGATCACCGGGATCGGCGCCGAGCCGATCTCGAGCACGGCGTCGTGGAAGGCGCGGATGTTGAACTTCGGCCCCAGGGCCCTCTCAGCGCGGGCGCGGCCCTCCACGAAGGCCAGCATGCCCATGTAGTAGGACAGCGCCTGGCCCGGCCAGGCGATGTAGCGATCGACCTCGGTGCCGATCTCGTGGTCGCCCATGGCGGTGTTGTCGTGCAGGTACTTCTGGGCCTGCTCGCGGGTCCAGCCCTTGGCGTGGAGCCCGGTGTCGACGACCAGGCGCGCGGCGCGCCACATCTGGTAGCTCAGCATGCCGAAGCGGTCATAGGGCGTCTCGTACATGCCCATGTCCTCGCCCAGCGCCTCGCAATAGAGCGCCCAGCCTTCGCCGTAGACCGACAGATAGGTGTCGCGGCGGAAGGCCGGCAGGTTCTTGTTCTCGGCCGCCAGCGGCATCTGGAAAGCGTGACCCGGGGCGCTCTCGTGCAGGGTCAGGGCAACCTGCGAATAGAGCGGGCGCGAGGGCAGGTCGTAGGTGTTGACCAGGTAGATGCCCGGCCCGCCGCGACCGCCGGTGTAGAACGGCGCGATCTCGTCGGGCACCGGCTTGATGGCGAAGCGGCTGCGCGGCAGGCGGCCGAACCACTGGCTGGCCTTGCCGTCGAAGGTCTTGGCGATCCAGGCGGCGCGGTTGAGCAGTTCCTGCGGGGTCTTGGCGTAGAACTTCGGATCAGTGCGCAGATAGGTCAGGAAAGCCGGCAGGTCGCCCTGGAAGCCGACCTCCTTGATCACGTCTTGCATCCGGCCACGGATCTTGGCCACTTCCGCAAGACCGATGGCGTGGATCTCGTCGGGCGTGTGGTCGGTGGTGGTGAACTCGACGATCTTGGACTGGTAGTAGGCCTTGCCGTCCGGCAGGTCATAGGCCGCCAGCGAGGTCCGCGCGCCGGGGATGTACTCGTTGCGCAGGAAGGCCAGCAGGCTGGCGTGAGCGGGCGTCACGTCCTTGCTGATCGCCTCGGCCGCTTGGCTGCGAAGCTCGGCCTGGACCGCGGCGGGGATCACCGACGGCATGGTCTTGAACGGCGCGTAGAATGGCGAGTCCTGCGGGGTCTTGGCCTCGGCCGCCAGCACCACGCCGGCGTCGCGGCCCTGCAGGGTGATCTTGGCAGCCGTGAAGCCGCGCTTCACGCCGCTGCGCATGTTGATGATCTGCTGGCCGTAGTAGCGCGGGATCTCGCGCAGCATGGCCACGTAGTTGCGGTAGTCCTCCTCGGTGCGGAACGACCCGCGCGACCACTCGGCCACGTCGCCCCAGAAGCTGGTGTCGGCGCTCAGCGGCTTTTCGTACTCACGGTACTTCTGCTCGGCCAGCAGGGCGTCGATCTGGCCCTTGTAGACGGCGAAGTTGATCTTGTTCTCGACCGACAGCTGGGCGACCGGAAGGGCGGCGAGCTGGCTCGACACCTCGGTCCAGCGCTTCAGGCGCGCGGCCTGCACGGCCGGACCGACGTCGGGCAGCCGCTTGGGGGCGTTGGGATTGTCCTCGTCCGGCGCGGCCTGGCTGACCCGCCAGTCGTACTCGGCGGTGTAGATCGCCTCGAACCGCTTGTCGGCCGAACCGGCGGCGGTGACCGCCCAGGCCGGCGCGGCGGCGAGGCCCAGGACGGCCGCGCCGGAGAACATCAAACCGCGACGGTTCATGCCGTGGCTCCAGCCTTGGCGCTGAACACCCGCACGCCAAACACCGGCCCGGCGCTCGACCGCTCCTTCGGCACGAAGCGCACCTTGACGCTGGTCTTGCCCTTGGTCAGGGCCTCGGCCAGCGGGTACTCGACGTCGAAGAACTTGCCCGGGCGATCGTTGTCGAGGACCTGGGTCGCCACCTTGGTCCCGTCGACCAGGATGTCGAAGGTCCGCGCGCGCTCGCCGCCCCAATAGGTGGCCTGCAGGATCAGCGCCCCGGCCCGCACCTTCATATCGAACTCGAAGAAGCCGCCTGAGCGGGCGTCACGGCCGTTACGGCCGCGATAGCTGACCGGATAGGAGATGTCGGAGGTCAGGTTGTGGTCGCGCTCGGGCTGCATCTCGCCCAGATGCATGACGTCGACCGAGCGGGCGGCGATGTCGCGAGCCTTGGCCTGGTCGGCCAGGAAGGCGGCTTCTTCCGTCTTCCACGAGGCCTCGGTGAAGCGCTTGAAGTAGACGGCGCTGCGGCGCTCGTACTGGCTGTAGAACGGCGCGAAGCTAAGGGCGCCTGGCCGCGACACGCCATCGACGGCGTAGAGCGCCTTCTTCGGCTCGACCGGCTTAAAGCCGGCCAGCAGATCGGTCCCGACCATGGCCGGATCAGCGCTGTTCCATTCGGCTTCGCCGGGACCAAGGTCGGCGGCCAGCACCATGGGGCCGCGCAGGAAGGCGATGGTGTTGGGATCGCCGGGCGCCGCTTCCAGCCGCAGATCGAGCGGCAGGGCGATCGAGACCACATCGCCAGCCTTCCACTTGCGCTCGACCAGGGCGTAACCGCCCGACAGCACCGGCGTCACCGCCTCATCGTTGACGCTGACCACGGCCTTGCCATTCGCCCAGCCGGGCACGCGCAGGGCGATGGTGAAGCGGCCGGGCTTGGCCAGCTTGCTCAGGGTCAGGCGGCTTTCCGGTTCGAACGGATAGAGGGTTTCGAGCTTGAGGGCCGCGCCGCGCGCTTTCCACTGGGCGTCGGCCGGGATGTAGAGGTTGACCAGCAGGGTCCCCTCGCCTTCCCAGAAGATCGACTCGCCGTGCTTGGCGTGGCTCTCCATGCCGCTGCCGACGCAGCACCAGAAGGCGTCGTCGTCGGTGGTCGAGAAGCCCCGCGTCGATCCGGTCATCAGCGGCGTCATGTAGGTGAAGCCGCCGGTCTTGGGATTTTGCGCCGCCATCACGTGGTTGAGGTGCGCGCGCTCATAGTAGTCGAACAGCGAGCCGTCCGGCTTCCAGCTGTAGAGCTGCCGGGTCAACTTGAGCATGTTGTAGGTGTTGCAGTGCTCGCAGGTCTGCTCGGTGATGTGGTCGGCGATGCTGTCGGGCGACGAGAAGTACTCGCGGTCGGCGTTGCCGCCGATGACGTAGCTGTGGTGCTGGGTCACGGTCTGCCAGAAGAAGCGCGCGGCCGTGGCGTCCTTCTCCTTGCCGGTCAGCTCATAGAGGCGGCCCAGGCCGATCAGCTTGGGCACCTGGGTGTTGGCGTGGAAGTTGGCCAGCTTGTCCTCTCGCGCGGCCAGCGGATCCAGGACCTTGCGGTCGTAGATGCGCTCGGCCACCACCAGCCAGCGCGCGTCCTTGGTGCGGGCGTAGAGCTCGGCGTAGCTCTCGTTCAGGCCGCCGTATTCGCAGCCCAGCAGGGTCTGCATCTGGGCATCGTCGAGGGCGGCGAACACCTTCTCGAAATAGGCGCCCAGCCCGGTCACGACCTCCAGGGCCTGGGCGTTGCCCCAGGCGGCGTGGATGTCGAGCAGACCGGCGAACAGCTTGTGCACCGTGTAGAGCGGCGACCAGGAGCCGTTGAGGTCGAAGCCGCCCGAGCGGATGTCGCCCTTCATGACCTCGCCGAAGATCTCCTCGCCGTCGACGACCGTGCCGTCCTTGCGCTTGCGCTGCAGGGCGCCGACGTAGCCGGTGCCGCGCCTGGCCTGGGCGCGGGCCAGTTCGGAGACGATGTAGTCGGCGCGGCGGCGGCATTCGGCGTCGCCGGTCTGCTGCCAGGTCAGCACCAGGGCGCTCATGTAGTGGCCCAGGGTGTGGCCGGCGATGGTGTCGGATTCCCAGCCGCCGTAGATTTCCCCCTTGGCGGGCAGGCCGGCGAAGATCATGAAGTTGTGCAGCAGCCGGTCGGGGCTGAGGCGCAGCAGGTAGGCGTGGTTGACCTCGACCGCGGTCGCGAAGTCGGACGGCAGCAGCCGCACGTCGGAAAGCGGCAGCGGCGCGGCCTTGGTCGGAACGGAAGGCCCCTTGCCGGCGGCGAAGGCGCGGATCGGCTGGGCGGCCGCCATGACGGCGGCGGTGGCGAGCAGCAAATCACGGCGGCTGGCGGACATCGAAGCACCCCAAACTTAATACGGTATACGAAATAAGTCAGACATATTTTCGAAGGTCAATCTCCTGATTTGCAGGGACATGGGAAGCGGCGCCGAAACGCGCCCGACCTACATGACGGAGCCTACCGACCGAGCAGGCCGCGATCTCTATTCGTGCAGGCGAGTCAGAGGCTTGGCCGGCTCGTCTCAGCCAGGTCGAATGGACGCCAAGGCTCCGACTTATACAGACGCTTGCGGGGAGCGAGCACGGGACGTCAGCCGCCGTGTCGCTGCCCATCCTCAAGCGTGCAGTCGGCAAAAAGTCTGATCATATATCGTATAATCTTCTTGACGACGCATCACGCCCCGTCGTTTCTGCAACGAAGTGAAACGGGGGTGAGCCTTGCGGACGAAGACGCGCATGTCGCGACGAGCGACCTTGTGGATGACGGCGGGCGCCGTCCTGGCCCTGTCCACGCCGGTGATTTCCGTCGCCGCGACAACGACCAAGTCCGCCTCGACCGCGACCGCCCCCTCCTCCCAGCCGCCGATCGCCGAACGCTATCGCAAGGCCGACGCCTTCCTGCGCCAGAACCTGGCCAAGCTGATCGTCGACGCCGACCTGCAGCCGGCCTTCACCGACGACGGCAAGGGTCTGCTCTATCTGAAGGGCAAGGCTGGCGAGCGATCGGTCCGCTTTGTCGATCTGGCCACCAAGCAGGACCGCGTCCTGACCGACGACCGCGCCCTGGCCGGCAAGCTGTCGGCGGCGCTGGGCAAGCCCGTCCCGGCCGACGGCCTGTGGCTCGCCCGCCTAGCCTACGACACCGCCGGCGGCGCGCTCTCCTTCGACGCCCAGGGCAAGCGCTGGTCTCTCTCGGCCAAGGGCGAGCTTTCCGAGGCGCACGAAGCGGAATGGAACCCAGGCCTGTCGCCCGACGGCCGCTTCGAGATCGTCGCCCGCGACTTCAACCTCTTCGCCCGCGAACTGAAGACCGGCCGCGAGATCGCCCTGACCCAGGACGGAACCCGCGAACAGCCCTACGGCCGCGGCATCCCGCAGCTGGCCGACATCCTGAAGGCCGGCCGCGAGGAGCCGGACATGCCGGTGTCGGTGCGCTGGTCGCCGGACGGCGCCAAGATCCTGACCTGGCGCCTCGACACTCGCGGCGTCGAGCGCCTGTCGATCACCCAGCAGAACCCCGGCGGCCTCTATCCGCGCAGCTTCGCCTACGTCTATCCGCTGGCCGGCGCCAAGGTGCTGCCGCAGGCCACGCGGCTGGTGATCGACGTCGACCAGGCCTTCAAGGACGGCAAGGCCAAGCAGGTCCCGCTGCAGATCCCTAGCGAGTCGCTGCTCTATCCCGCCGATCCGGACCTCGGCTGGATCGGCGACCGGCCTCGCATCCAGTGGACCGAGCGCGGCTATGGCCAACTCGTCGTCTATTCGGCCGATCCGAAGACCGGCGCCGCCACCGTCGTGGCGCGCGAGGCGGTCAAGCCGATCGTCACGGTGACCTCCACCCAGATCCAGCCGCAGCCCGAGCTCGGCGGCGAGCTGGTGATCTCCGAGCGTTCGGGCTGGGCCCAGCTCTACCTCGTCAAGCCCGACGCCCCCGACGGCGGCGCGGCCCTGACCAGCGGCAATTGGGAAGTCCTGTCGATCGAGCACATCGACCCGGCCGCCAAGAGCCTGGTGCTGACCGGCGTCGGTCGCGAGACCGACCGCAACCCCTACGACCGCGCCCTCTATCGCACGGGCTTGGACGGCGCCGCGCCGCGCCTGCTGACGCCGGAACCGCTGGACCATGACACCCGCGTCTCGCCGGACGGCCGCTGGTTCGTCGACGCCATGTCGAGCCCGACCCAGCCGACCCGCACCGTGCTGCGCGACGCCGCCGACGGAAAGATCGTGCTGGAGCTCGGCCGCGCCGACGCCAGCGCCCTGGCCGCCGCCGGCTACACGCCGCCCGAGCCGTTCCAGGGCGTGGCCGCCGACGGCAAGACTCCGCTCTACGGCATGATCTTCCGCCCGGCCGGCTATGATCCCAAGCGCCGCTATCCGGTGATCGACAACGTCTATACCGGCCCAACCACAACCCAGGTCCCGGTCGAATGGAGCGAAAGCGTCCTGGCCGGCGGCAACAGCGTCGCCCAGATCGGCGCGATCGTGGTGATGATCGACGGTCGCGGCACCTCTCGTCGGGGCCAGGCCTTCCGCCTGCCGGCCTACCAGAACCTCGGCGAAGTCGGCCTCGACGACCACATCGCCATGATCAAGCAGATGGCGGCCAAGCATCCGGAGATGGACGCGACCCGGGTCGGCGTCTACGGCGGCTCGGCCGGCGGCTACGACGCCGCTCGCTTCGTGCTGCGCCGGCCCGAGTTCTTCAAGGTCGCCGTCGCCTCGTCGGGCAACCACGACCTGCGCCTGGACAAGGCCTGGTGGCCCGAGGTCTCGATGGGCCTGGCCGACGAAGCCACCTGGGAGCGCAACTCAAACATGTCGGTCGCCGGCAACCTGCAGGGCAAGCTGCTGCTGGTCCACGGCGATATCGACGACAACGTGCCGGTCACCGAGAGCCTTCGCCTGGCCCAGGCCCTGATCAAGGCCGGCCGCGACGTCGACCTGGTGATCCTGCCCAACACCACCCACGCCGTCGGCCAGCCCTTCTTCCACAAGAAGCTGCGCGACTACTTCACCCGTAATCTGCTCGACGAAGCCCCGCCGCCGCTGACCACAGCGGCGACCTCGGCTCCGGTCACGCGATGAGGCGCCCGATGAACAAAGCACGCTCCCTTTCCCTGGCCCTGCTGCTGCTCGCCGGCGCCTCCGCCGCCCTGCCCGTCCCGATGACGGCTTTCGCGCAAGAACCGCCCAAGGAAGAAAAGAAGGTCTTCCCGCCGATCGCCAAGACGGCCTACCGCACCAAGCAGTTTCAGCTCGACCTGCGGACCGACACCCAGACCCTGGCGCGCCTGTCGCCGCTGGGCGAAGCCGCCTTCGACTTCACCCCCGGCGCCCGCGAGGCCGAACGCGCCGAGGACGGCTATGTCCACATCGGCGACATCCATCTGCGCGTGCGTGAAGCCGGCGGAACTTGGCGCGACTTCAGTTCGGCCCACGCCCGCAAGCCGATCCGCGCCCTGAAAGCCGGCGGCGCGGTGCTGGCCGCCGCCGATATCACCGCCTCGCTGGGCGACGGCGCACCGGTGCGTATCGAGCGCCGCTGGGTCAACGACAACGGCGTGCTGGCCCTGCGCTTCACCCTGGTCAACACCGGCAAGACGCCGCTGGAGATCGGGGGCCTGGGCCTGCCGATGGTGTTCGACAACATCATCACCGACCGCTCGCTGGAAGAGGCCCACGCCCAGGCCAGCTTCGTCGATCCTTATATCGGCCGCGACGCCGGCTACCTGCAGGTCACCCGCCTGAACGGCAAGGGTCCGGCCCTGCTGGTTCTGCCCGAGAAGGGCACGCCGCTGGAGGCCTACCGCCCGATCCGCGAGGCCCGCGCCACGCGTGGCGACGGCGACATCCTCACCGACAAGACCCAGCGCGGCCAGACCGCCGAGGGTTTCTACGACTGGACCGTGGCCAGCCTGGGCTTCGCCGAGAAGGAATGGAAGAACGCCGGCCAGCAGTGGAACACGCCGACCAGCGTCACCCTGCAGCCGGGCGAAAAGCGCGAGATCGGCGTGCGATTCGTGGCCTCGCCCTCGATCCGCGCCATCGAGGACACCCTGGTCGCCAACAAGCGCCCCGTGGCCGTCGGCGTGCCCGGCTACGTGCTGCCCACCGACCAGCAGGGTTCGCTGTTCCTGAAGTCGCCCTCCAAGGTGGCCAAGGTCGAGAGCTTCCCGGCCGGCGCCCTGACCGCCACGGCGAGCGGCGAAGGCAAGGGGTGGGCGCGCTATGACGTGAAGGCCTCGGGCTGGGGCCGCGCGACCCTGTCGATCACCTATGCCGACGGCCAGGTGCAGACGGTCAGCTACTTCGTCACCAAGCCGCTCGAACAGACCATGGCGGACCTTGGCCGCTTCACCACCGAGAAGCAGTGGTTCGACGACAAGGCCGACCCGTTCGGCCGCTCGCCGGCGATCCTCAGCTACGACCGCGAGACCAACAAGATCGTCACCCAGGACTCGCGGGTCTGGGTCGCGGGCATGAGCGACGAAGGCGGCGCCGGCGCCTGGGTGGCGGCGATCATGAAGCAGCTCGACAACCCCGACGCCGGCGAGGTCTCCCGTCTGGAGCGGATGGTCGATGAGACCGTCGTGGGCAATCTGCAGGTCGCCGACGGCCCGCAGGCCGGGGCGGTCAAGAAGAGCCTGTTCTACTACCAGCCCGACGAACTGCCCAACTACTACGATCCCAAGATCGACTGGCGCTCCTGGACCTCGTGGTCGAAGAAGGACGCTGGCGACCTGGGCCGCTCCTACAACTATCCGCACGTCGCCATCGGCCACTGGGTGCTCTACCGTCTGGCCCGCAACCACCAGGGCCTGGTCACCCGCCACGACTGGCGCTGGTACCTCGACCACGCGCGCATGACCGCCGTGGCGATGATGCGCGACGCCCCCTACTACGCCCAGTTCGGCCAGATGGAGGGCGACGTCTTCGTCGACATCCTGAAGGACCTGAAGCGCGAAGGCATGACCGCCGAGGCGGCCGAGTACGAGGCCCTGATGAAGGGCCGCGCCGATCACTGGAAGACCCTGCCCTATCCGTTCGGCAGCGAGATGGCCTGGGACTCCACCGGCCAGCCCGAGGTCTACGCCTGGATGCGCTATTTCGGCTACCAGCCGCAGGCCGACGAGACCCGCGAGGTGATCCTCGCCTACGACCCGACCATCCCCAGCTGGGGCTACAACGGCAACGCCCGCCGCTATTGGGACTTCCTGTACGGCGGCAAGTATTCGCGCATCGAGCGGCAGATCCACCACTACGGCTCGGCCCTCAACGCGGTGCCGCTATTCGACGCTTTCCGCGCCGATCCGGCCGACCTGCACCTGCTGCGCGTGGCCTACGGCGGCATGATGGGCGGCATCACCAACATCGACCAGGACGGCTTCGGCTCGGCCGCCTTCCACTCCTATCCCGACATGATGAAGTGGGATCCGCTGACCGGCGACTACGGCATGGGCTTCTTCGGCCATGCCTATGCGGCGGCCACCTATGCGGTGAAGGACCCGACCTTCGGCTGGCTCGGCTTCGGCGGCGACGTGAAAGCCGACGGCGCCGTGGTGCGGATCACGCCCAAGGACGGCGCCCGCGCCCGCCTGTTCGTCGCTCCCGTCGGCGCCTGGCTGACGCTGGAGGCCGGCAAGATCGAGGCGGCGACCTACGCCCCGGCCACCGGCGAGATCACGCTCACCCTGGCGGCCACCGATGCGGCCACCCCGGCGGCGCGCCTGCTGGTCGAGGCCACCACGGCCGGCGCCAAGGCCTACGCTCCGGCGGAAGGAACCTTCGAACGCGGGGCCTACACCCTGCCGCTCGGCGACAAGGCCAAGACGATCGTCCTGCGTCCACGATAGATCCGGCGGACGCCCCTTCTACGAACGCCGTCGCTCTCGAGCGGCGGCGTTTTCGTTTGATTGGCGAGCGTGAGCAGCTGCTTCCTGCTCAAGCCAGGTCAGTTGTTGGTCAGCTTAGAGTTTTATCTGATATACGATGAACGAAGCAGCGCCGCCGGTCGCGGCCTTGGAAGATACTCCGTTCATCATGAGCATTATTGTTCGCACGCTCTCAGAGCAGACCTACGAAGTCGTCCGCCTCAAGATCCTGATGGGCGACATGTCGCCGGGAACCGCCGTGCGCCAGGACGCCATCGCCGCCGAGCTCGGCGTCTCGAAGATCCCGTTGCGCGAGGCCCTGAGCCGGCTGGAGCAGGACGGCCTGCTCAGCTCCTACCCCAACCGCGGCTACGTGGTGCGCGGCGTCTCGACCGAGGAAGCCAGCGAGGTCTTCGTCCTGCGCCTGAAGCTGGAGCCCGGCGCGGCCGCCAAGGCCGCCATCAAGGCCGGCCCCGAAGACCACGAGCGGGCCGAAGCCGCGCTGACGGCCCTGGAGGCCGCGCTCGGCAGGCCGGACGGCGACCACGTCAGCCACAACCGCGCCTTCCACATGTCGCTGGTCCGCCCCGGCGGTCACATCACCAGCCAGTTGGTCGAGCGCCTGCAGATCCTGTCGGAGCGCTATGTGCGCATCCACCTGGAGCCCTTCGGTCGCGACGAGCGCGCCAGCCGCGAGCATCGGGAAATTCTCGAGGCGTGGAAGGCCGGGGACGCCGCCAAGGTCGAGGCCCTGCTCGCCGAGCACATCCAGGGCACGCTTGACGACCTGCGCCAGCAGCTGGCGCTCAAGCAGGGCTGAACCGCGCGCCGCCCCTAGCGCAGCCGCGCCAGGACCCAGTCGGCGAGCGCCTCGCGTCCGGCGGCGGGATCCTCGTCTGCCCGGCAGGCGAACCAGATGGCCGACAGCAGGCGCGAGGCGACGCCCGCGGCCAGCACCACCTCTTCGGCGGACCTTCCGGTGACCCGGCCAAGGGAGTCGCGCAGGGTGCCTCCGTGGGAATAGCGGATCACCGCTCCGGCCCCGGCGAGATCGGCGCGGCGCAGGGCCGCCAGGAACAGCCGGCGACGGCGCAGCACCGGGCTGGCCGGACGCTCGGCGCGGGCGTGGAAGATCAGCACCTCGCGCAGCCGCTCCAGGGTCAGCACCTCGTCGATGTGGGGCGCAGCCTCCGCGGCCTCGACGGCCTCGACGGCCTCGGCCTCCATGGCCGCGACCTGGCCGCGGATCGCGCCACCGACCAGATCCTCGACGGTGCGGAAATAGTGCGTCACCGCCCCCGTCGTGACGCTCGCCCGGGCGGCGACGGCGCGGTGCGTCAGGCCCGCCAGGCCCTTCTCCTCCACGACCTCGGCGGCGGCGGAGGCGATGCGCATGGCCGACAGCGGCACCGAGCCGTGCGGGCGAGCGCCGGCCGCGCGCTCGGCCGCCAGCAGGGCTCCGGCCTCGGGCCGGGCGGGAGCGTCCAGCCAGACGGCGGCGAAGTGGTCGATCATGTCGCGCAGCACCGCCCGCTCCAGGGCCGGCGACCACGGCGACAGGTGATAGAGCGCCTCGGATTCGAAGAAGGCGTGCAGGGCACGGCCGGCGATCGGCGGCAGATCGAGCGTCCGGGCCGTATCGCGCCAGAAGCCGGCCCAGGCCCGCGTCCAGTCCAGGCCCGCGCCTTCGGCGACGGCTTCCTGGTAAAGCAGCGCCAGGGGACGAGCCGGCCCCGTCCATTCGATCAGCACATGCTCCAGCGCCCGCGCCGCCCCGTCGGGTCCGGGCGGAAGCATGGCGACCTCGCGCGACCGCGCCGCCAGCCAGTCGCCCGCCTCCTGCGCCCCGAGGGCGAAGGCTGACGATAACAACTGTTCCATTCCGCCCAGGTTGTAGTTGATGGCGCTGGGCGAAACGCCTGCGGCCGAGGCGACGGCGCGGGCCGTCGCGGCGGCGATTCCCTCCTGCGCCATAAGTCGCGCCGCGGCCTGGACCAAGCGTGAGGCGCGGTCGGCGCTCTCGCTTGAATCCCGCATTGATTGAGGTTCCAGCGCGAAGGTCGCGGATGGCGGCGATACGGTCATGCCCCATGATCCCCAGCCGCCCCTGTCGGCGCAAGCCTCGCGCTCACCGAACGGCGACCTTCACGAATACGATACATAACGTTCGTTCCAAGTTCATGGAGGCTGGCTACTCGCCCCGCATCGCAGACGCCGAGACGTCGCGCTTCAGGGGATAGAGACATGCGACAGACTTCCGACCGCGCCGCACTGCGCGCCGCCCTTCTGGCGAGCGCCGCGGCCCTGGCCATCGCCGCCCAGGCGCGCGCCGCCGACCTGCCCGTCGCCGACACGGCCGCGGCTCCGGGCGGCGACTCCGCCGCCATCAGCCTCGACGAGGTCGTGGTCACCGCCCAGAAGCGCAAGACCAACCTGCAGGACACCCCGATCTCGATCTCGGCCATGGACGCCGAGGCCCTGAAGGCTCGTAACGTCCAGTCCGTCGAGGACCTGGGCGACGGCTCGATCCCGTCGCTGCGCGTGGCTCCGTTCTTCTCGCGCAAGTCGGCCCTGACGATCGGCATGCGCGGCATCGGCGCCCTGGGCGACGCCAACCAGCCGGCCCGCGACCAGGCCGTCGGCGTCTATGTCAACGGCGTCTATATGGGCCGCGCCCAGGGCCTGGGCTCGGCGCTGTACGACGTCGAACGCATCGAGGTTTTGAAGGGTCCGCAAGGCACGCTGTTCGGCCGCAACACCGAAGGCGGCGCGGTCAGCATCATCACCAAGGCCCCGACCGGCCAGTTCGGCATGAACACCACGCTCGGCTACGGCAGCTACAACGCCTACAAGGCCGAGACCCACATCGACCTGCCCGAGATCCACGACGTCAGCATCAAGATCGACGCCCTGCTCAGCAAGCGCGACGGCACCGTCACCAACCCGACCACCTCGGGCCAGCCGGACTTCAACAGCTACGACAAGCGCGGCGTGAGCGTCGAAGCCCTGTGGCGTCCGAACGACAACTTCAGCGCCGACTACGCCTTCGACTCCTCGTACGACGGCTCGACGCCCTACTACGTGCAGCTGGAGAAGAAGGGCCTCTACGCCCTGGCCCCGATGCTGAAGACGCAGTCCGACCGCGCCGAAAGCGCCAATGTCGGCGTGCCGCTGCAAGTGAGCGACGGCGACACCTGGGGCCACCGCCTGAACCTGAACTGGAAGCTGGGCGACAACCTCGAACTGAAGTCGATCAGCTCGTACCGCAAGCTGCAGCAGAACCAGTTCGACAATGGCTCGGAGATGCTCTCGGTCTATTCGCCGGGCGGCACCTTCGCCCGCTACAGCGTCGCCCGCTTCTGGCAGGACCAGGCCAGCGAGGAGCTGCAACTGGTCGGCAAGACCGACCGCATCGACTACGTGTTCGGCGCCTTCTATTTCCGTGAGAACGTGCGCGACAACGCCCAGACGCCGAACTCCCTGCAGTGGAATTCGACCGGCACGGCCTACAGCTACCTGTCGCTGAACTTCGACACGATCGCGCTGGACCGGGCCAGCCACGCAAAGACCACCAGCTACGGCGCCTTCGGCCAGGCTTCGTGGACGCCGGCCGTGCTCGACGACCGCCTGCACGTCACCGCCGGCGGCCGCTTCACCACCGACAAGAAGAGCGGCACGCTCGACATCGTCAACGGCGCCCTGCCCAGCTACGTCAACGGCGCCGGGGCGACGATCACCGGCATCATCCCGTTCGACGCCAAGTGGAACCATTTCGACCCGATGGTCAGCGTCGCCTTCGACGTGACGCCGGACGTCAACGTCTATGGTCGCTGGAGCACCGGCTACAAGGCCGGCGGCGCCAATTCGCGCTCGCTGACCTACCGCACCTTCGATCCCGAGAAGGTCAAGATGTTCGAGGTCGGCGCCAAGACCGAGTTCTGGGACAACCGCGCCCGCGTGAACGTCGCGGCCTATACCGGCGACATCACCGACGCCCAGGTCGACTTCAGCGTCACCATCCTCAACCAGAACCGCGGCACGCTGGAAACTACCAACGCCGCCAGCGCCACGACCAAGGGCGTCGAGCTGGACTTCGCCTTCAAGGTCGCCGACGGCCTGACGCTGTCGGGCGGCTACGCCTACACCGACCTCAAGCTGTCGAAGGCCTACAACCCCTTCACCGACACGATGGCGACCATCTATCCGCTCTACAGCCCCAAGAACGCCGGCAGCCTGGCGGCCGACTACCGCCGCCCGTTCCTCGGCGCGACGCTGAAGGCCCACCTCGATGCGAACTGGTCCGACGGCCAGTACACCACCACCACCGATCCGACGCTCAGCGACAAGTCGTTCATCGTCAACGGCCGCCTGACCCTGGCCGACATCGCCATGGGCGACAACCAGCCCGACCTGCAGCTGTCGATCTGGTCGCGCAACCTGCTCGACGAGTCGCACGCCTTCATGCGCAACACCAACGTCGCCCTGGGCACCTACGCCATCTACAACGAGCCGCGCACCTTCGGCATCGAAGCCAACGTGAAGTTCTAAACCCATGAAAACTCAAAAGATCGACCGTCGCGGCTTCATGGCCGCGACGCTGGGCGGCGGCGCGATGGTCGCCGTCTCCCCCGCAGTCACCCTGGCCGCCGCACCGCGCCTTGAGGCCAAGGCCGAGCGCGCCGGCCCGGACGCCCTGCGTCTTAGCTGGACCGGCACGGCCGCCGCCTCGGTGTTCGCCTCCAGCGATCCCGACGCCAAGCGCGCCGCCATGCGCCCGGCCAAGGTCGCCGTCGCCGGTGGTTCGGCCAATGTCGAGGCCCCGGTCTCGCCGCGTCCGTACTTCCTGGTCGCCGCCGCCGACGGCCGCGCCACCCGCGTGGCCGAGCGCCTGCTGCCGCTGCAAGGCGGCCGCAACTTCCGCGACCTGGGCGGCTGGTACGCCGCCGACGGCCGCCAGGTGAAGTGGGGCAAGCTCTATCGCTCGGGCGTGACCAGCGGCCTGACAGACGGCGACCTCGACTATCTGGGCAAGCTGGGCGTCTCGGTGATCTGCGACCTGCGAAACCCGCAGGAACGGGCGGCCGAGCCCAGCGCCTTCCTGAAGGTCGCCGGCGCCAAGGTCGCGGCCTTCGACTACGACATGAACGCCTCGATGAGCATGCTGGCGGGCCTGAAGACCCGCGACCAGGCCGTCGACGCCTTCGCCGCGGCCTATGTCGCCTTCCTCGACACCCTGCAGCCGCACTTCACCGACATGTTCGCCCGGCTCGTGGCCAGCGAGGCGCCGCTGGCGTTCAACTGCTCGGCCGGCAAGGACCGCACCGGCACGGCCGCGGCTCTGATCCTGTCGATCCTGGGCGTGCCGCGCGAGACGGTGCTGGCCGATTACGCCCTGACCCAGGTCTATACCCCGCCGTCGATGTACAAGGCGCAGATGGCCAAGGCCGGCGCCGGCGCGACCGGCGGCATGACCGTCGAGCAGATGAAGGCCTTCGCGGCCATGCCGCCCGAGGTTCTGGACGTGATCATGGGCTCGGATCCGGAGGTCATGCGCCGCGCCCTGGGCCAGATCGACGCCAGGTTCGGCGGCCCGACCGCTCTGGCCAAGGCCCGCTTCGGCCTGACCGACAGCGGCGTCGCCAAGCTGAAGGCGACCTATCTCGTCTAAGGCTGGTCGGGCCTTGGAAAGGGTGTCGCGCCGCCTGCTTCGGGAGCGGCGCGGCATTTCCTCCCGACCTTCTCGACCGCGTTATCGGGCGGCTCCGACGGAGCCGCCCAGCGCCTGGTCCAGCGCCGCATCGAGTTCGCCCTTCCACGCCGCCGGCGGCATGAAGGAATGGCGCACGCCGTTGGCGACGAACAGCCGGGCGGACGGCGTCCTGGCCACGAACGGCTCGACCGCGCCGCCGGCGCAGCCGTGTTCCCTGCCGCCCTCGACCAGCCCCCAAGGGACCTTGAGATCGACGGGGCGGTAGACCCAGCCGGGCACGTATTTCATCCGGAAGCCCATGGTATGCCCCTCGGCGTCGCCGACGGGATTGACCGTGTTCTGGTCCGGGCAGAAGCCGGCGGAGACCAGGCCGGCCACATCGCCAGGCCGAGCCTGGGCGGCGGCCGCGTAGGCCAGGGTCGCCCCGGCCGAATAGCCGCCGAAATAGATGGGCCCCTCGGCATGATAGCGACGCGCGCCGTCGGCCGCGACGGCCTTCATCTCGCCGGCGAGGTCGTAGGGCGCCTTGCCCTTGGCCATGCGCGCCATGGTCGGATTGACGTCGAGGCCGAGCGCGAGAACGCCGCGCTGGGCCAGGGCCTCGACCATGCGGCCGCTGGCCTCCCAGGGCTTCCAGCCGCCGTCGCCCGACAGCACCACCGCAACGCCGCGCGGCGTTCCCGTCGGCGCGAAGACGTGGACCGCGCCGAGGTCCGCATAGGGATAGCTCGCCGTCTCGGCGGGAACGGACGCCGAGAGCGCGGCGGCGGCGGCCATGGCGACGACGGGAAGAGACATTCGAGGCGCTCCGGGCTTGGAACAGTGGGCTTGGAACAGGGAAAGGCCGCGACGCTGGGGGGACGGAGCGCCGCGGCCTCTTGGGAGGGGTCTTTGAAGTTCGGGTTTTAGTGTCTGGAACGGAGGGGCGCGGCGATCAGGCCGGCTTGGCGTGGCGCATGGTGTGAGCCTTCTTCTTGGCGGCGGTCTTGTGCACGGCCGGCTTGGCGACCTTCGGGGTCTTGGCGGGGGTGGCGACCTTGGTCACGGCCTTGGCCGGCTTGGCGGTCGCCGGCGCCGAGGCCGGGGCGACGGCGGCGCTGGCCGAGGCGGCGACGGCCAGGCCGGCGGTCGAGAGGACGGCGGCGGCGAGGATGGCGCGGATGGTCACGATGGTCTCTCCTAGGGCTGTCTTGCGGCGGGAAGCGCCGATGGAGATGACCCTGAAGCCGCGCCCTGACGCGTTGCGCTCACCAACCTTACAACGGCGCCAGGAACCGCCTCCGAACCTTACAAATCTGCGAGACGGGCGCCGTAAGCCCGCAAGGGCGGTAAGGCTTTATGGTCTCGCGCCGACGCTCACGGGCGCGGCCCAGGAACGCCCAGCCATGCCCTCTCGCCCACTGCCGATCGCCACCCTGCTCGTCGCCAGTCTGTGCGCATCGACGCCGGCCCTGGCCTCCGCCCTCCCGCGCAAGACGCCGCCCTCCCGCGCCGAGATCGCCAAGCGCGCCGCCTGCGAGAAGGTCTGGGCCGCCCAGAAGGTTCGCCACGGCGCGCGCCAGGCCTTCCTCGCCGCCTGCGTCGCCAAGGGCTAGCTCCTCGCGACGACGCGAGGCACTCTGACCTGTCGCCCAAGGAGTATCGATGAGCCGACGGATCCTGGTGGTCGAGGACGACGCCGACACCGCCGAATACATCCTCAAGGGCCTGCGCGAAGCGGGCTTCACCGCCGAGCACGTCGCCGACGGCCGCGACGGCCTCTACATGGCCAGCAGCTCCGACTTCGACGCCGTGGTCATGGACCGGATGCTGCCGGGGATGGACGGACTGTCAGTGACCAAGGCGGTGCGCGCCGCGGGCGTGCAGACCCCGATCCTGATCCTCAGCGCCCTAGCCCACCTGGACGAGCGGGTCACCGGCCTGCGCGCCGGCGCCGACGACTACCTGACCAAGCCTTTCGGCTTCGCCGAGCTGGCCGCGCGGCTGGAGAACCTGATGCGCCGCGGCGGCGCCAAGCCGGTCGAGACCAGCCTGGCCTGCGGCGACCTGATGCTCGACCTGCTGTCGCGGCGCGTGACCCGGGCCGGCCGAACGCTGGAGCTGCTGCCGCGCGAGCTGAAGCTGCTCGAATACTTCCTGCGCCACCGCGACCGGGTGGTGACCCGCACCATGCTGCTGGAAGAGGTCTGGGACTATCGCTTCGACCCGCACACCAGCCTGATCGACACCCACATCAGCCGCCTGCGCAAGAAGATCGACGAGGGCTTCGACAAGCCCCTGCTGCACACCGTGCGCGGCTCGGGCTATCGCCTGTCGGAAGCGCCTTGAGCCGCCCCCGCCCCGTGCGCGGCGCCAGGCCCGCGACCCTGGCCCTGGTGGTAGCCGGCGCCGTCGCCCTGGCCCTGGGCATCGGCCTCTTCATCGTCGGTTTCGCCGGCGAGCGGCTGATCGAACGTCGCCAGCACCTGGTGGCCGAGACGGCGCGCGACTACTTCGTCGCCTTCGCCCACGAGGACGGTCTGGCCGCCATGGCCCGTGCTCTGGACCGCCGCACGCGCAGCGAGGGCGGCGCCTTCGACTACGCCGCCTTCGACAACGACGGACGGCGGGTCGGCGGCGCCGGCCTGCTGACCGCCGAACAGCTGCCCGCGCCGGGCTACAGCGTCCGCGAGATCGGCGACGCCGACTACGAGATCCTGGTCCAGCCGATGTCGGTGGGCGGCACGCTGGTGATCTACGAGAACCTCGCCGACCGCCGCGCCTTCCACTGGGCGATCGTCACGGCGGTGGGAGCGACCCTGCTGATCAGCCTGGTGATCGTCGCCGGCGCGGCCCTGTTCCTGGGCCGCTTGCTTATGCGACGCGCCGAGGGCATCGCCCGCGCGGCCGAGGACATCGCCGCGGGGGACCTCGCCGCCCGCGCGCCGATCGCCGGCGCCGGCGACGTCTTCGACGACCTGGCGGTTGCCATAAACGCCATGCTGACGCAGATCGAGGAGCTGATGACCGGCATGCGCACGGTCACCGACAGCCTGTCGCACGACCTGCGCTCGCCGCTCACCCGCCTGCGCGGCGCACTCAACCGCGCACTGGACGAAGACCTCGCCCAGGCCGACCGCCTGGCGCTGATCGCCGAGGCCGAGGCGGAATGCGACCAGGTGCTGGCCACCTTCAGCGCCCTGCTCGACATCGCCCGGGCGGAGTCGGGCCTGTCGCGCGACCTGATGGCGCCGCTCGACCTGGCCGAGCTGGTGCGCGACATCGGCGACCTCTTCGAGCCGGTGATCGAGGACGCCGGCCAGGCCCTGGTCGTGACCGCCCCGGACGCCCCGGTCCCGTTCGTCGGTCACGAACTGATCCTGCGCCAGGCCCTGGGCAACCTGCTGCACAACGCCGCCCGCTACGCCGGCGACGGCGCCTACGTCGCCCTGTCGCTGGAAACCGGAGAGGACGGCGGCCCGCGCCTCGTCGTCGCCGACACCGGGCCCGGCGTGCCAGCGGCCCAGCGCGGCCGGGTGCTGGAACGGTTCGTGCGGCTGGACGAAACCCGCTCAACGCCCGGCTCTGGCCTGGGCCTGGCCATCGCCGCGGCCTGCGCCAAGCTGCATGGCGGCCGCCTTACCCTGGGCGACAACCGTCCCGGCCTGCGCGTGGTGCTCGACCTGCCCGCCGCCGCGATCGACTGAACCTCACAGAAAATCCAGGTTCGCGCCAAGTCCCGGTGAGACGCCGGCGCGATCAAGCCCCTCGTCGTCAACGACAGCAGAGGGGCCAAGGCCATGCGCGACGCCATCCAGAAACTCGACGCCGAAGCCCGTCGCCTGCTGGGCCACGGCTTTCGCGAACTGGAATCCGAAGAGCGCCGGGTGATCCTGCAGATCGTGCGGCGCGCCGCCATCGCCCGCAACATCGCCGACGAGACGGACGAAGCCATGTCGTTCGGTCAGCGGCTGGCCGACCGCGTGGCCGAGATCGGCGGCTCCTGGGGCTTCATCATCAGCTTCGCCTTCTTCCTAGTCCTGTGGGCCGGGCTGAACGCGGGCGTTCTGCCGCGTCTGGGTCTGCGCCCGTTCGACCCCTATCCCTTCATCTTCCTCAACCTGATCCTATCCATGGTCGCGGCCGTACAAGCCCCGATCATCATGATGAGCCAGAACCGCCAGGCCTCGAAGGATCGCGCCGCCGCCGAGCACGACTACGAGGTCAATCTGAAGTCCGAGCTCGAGATCATGGCCCTGCACGAAAAGCTCGACGCCCTGCGCACGCGTGAACTGGCCGACATGACCGCCCACCTGATCGTGCTGAGCCAGCAGACCGCCGAGGCCGCCCGCCGGGCTGAAACCGCCGCCGAAGAGATCGTCGCGGAGGTCGCCGGTGTCTGACGTCGCGCGAACCGGCTTTACCCAGGAGGCGAAAGCCGCTCCCCTGCCCGTCATGGGCGTGGACACTCTGAAGACGATCCTTTCGCGACTGCTGCCGATCGCCCTGCTGGCGACGGCGGCCTTCGTGCTCTGGCGTGAGCTTCATCACCTGTCGCCGGTCGAGATTGGCCGCGAGATGCACGACTGGGGCGCGGCCCGGCTGGCCATGGCCGGCGGGCTGGTCGCGCTCAGCTACAGCCTGCTGGCGGCCAACGAGCAGTTGGGCCTGCGCTGGGCGGGCGCCAAGGTGCCGCTGCGCGTGGGCCTGCCCGGCTCGTTCATCGCCTACGCCTTCGCCAACAGCATCGGCCTGACCCCGATCGTGGCGGGGGCGGTGCGCGCCCGGCTCTACGGCCGACACGGCGCCGATGTCGGCAAGGTGGCGCGCACGACGCTCTATTGCGCCATCTCCTTCGCCCTGGGCCTCTCCAGCCTGGCGGGGGTCAGCCTGCTCACCGCGCCAGCAGCGACCTTCGCGGCGCTGCATCTGCACCCGGGCCTGGCCCATGCGGTCGGTGTTCTGCTGCTGAGCTTTCCCATCGCCTATCTCGTCGCCTGCGCGACCCAACGTGGTCCGCTGCGGATCTTCGGCCGCGTCTTCACCTTGCCGCCGCTGACCTGGGGCCTGGCCCAGCTGGTCATCGGCGTGGCGGACAACATCGCGACCTCGGCCCTGGTCTGGCTGCTGGTCGGCGACGCCGCGCCGCCCTTTCCCGCCTTCGCCAGCGCCTACGCGGTCTCGACCGCGGCCGGCCTGTTCTCGGGCCTGCCCGGCGGCGTCGGCGTGTTCGAGGGCGCGATGCTGGCCCTGCTGCCCAACCTCGACCGCGCGGCCCTGACCGCCGCCTTCGTCGGCTATCGCCTGTTCTACTACATCGGCCCGCTGCTGGCGGCCGCCGGCCTGCTGCTGAGCCTGGAGTCCGGCGCGCGCGGCGCGGGTCTGGCCGTCCGTCGCGCCTGGCGGGCGACGGGGCCGACCGCCATCGCAGCCGTCTCCTTCGTGCTCGGCGGGGCCCTGGTGCTGATCGCCGTCGGCCGCATCCCCACCGACCGCCTGGGCCTGCTGAAGTCGGTCGTGCCGCTGATCGTGGTCGAGACCAGCCACCTGATCTCGCTGGCCAGCGGCCTGGCCCTGATGGTGCTGTCGCTGGGCCTGTTCCGACGGCTGCAGACCGCAAGGCTGGCGGCCATGCCGGTGGCCCTGCTCGCGGCCTCGACCGCCCTGCTGCGCGGCCTGGACTTCGCGCCGGCCTGCGTGGCCCTCGCCCTGGCCGCGGCCCTCTTCGCCTCCGGACGCCTGTTCACCCGTCGCGGCGCGATAGAACGCGACTCCCTGGCCCCGTGGCTGGCGACCGGCGTGCTGGCGGTGTTCGTCGGCTCCATCGCCCTGGGGGCCTGGATCTACGAGCGCGCGCCGTTCGAGACCCGACTGCTGACCCACTTCGGCTATCACGCCGACCACGCCCGCTTCATGCGCAGCATCGCCTTCCTGGGGGCGCTGATCTTCGCCGGCGGCATCTGGCGGCTGGCGCGCCTGCCCCACGCCGAAGCCCGGCCGGCGCCGCGCGAGGCGCTCGAAGCGATCCGGCCGCTGGCCGCGGCCTCGCCCGACACCACCGCCCGCCTGGCCCTGACCGGCGATAAGGCGATCCTGGCCGCCGAAGACGGCTCGGCCTTCCTGATGTACGGCGCGGAAGGCGCGAGCCTGATCATGCTCGGCGACCCGGTCGGCGACCGCGAGGCCGGCAAGGCCCTGCTCTGGAAGTTCCGCGAACTGGCCGATCGCCAGGACGCGCGGCCGGTCGCCTATCACGCCAGCGGCGAGCGCATCACCGACTATCTCGACCTTGGCCTCTCGGCCATCAAGCTGGGCGAAGAGGCCCGCGTGCCCCTGGCCGACTTCGAACTGGCCGGCGGGGCGCGCCGCAATCTGCGCCAGAGCCACGCGCGCGGCCAGCGCGAGGGCCTGACCTTCGAGGTCGTCCAACCGCCGATCGCCGACGACCTGCTGGCGCGCCTTCGGACGGTGTCGGACGCTTGGCTGCTCGACCATGGCGGACGCGAGAAGGGCTTCTCGCTGGGCCGCTTCGACCCCGCGGTGCTGCGCCACGATCCGATCGCGCTGGTTCGGCGGGGGGATGAGATCGTCGCCTTCGCCAACATCTGGACCGGCGGAGAGGTCGAAGCCTCCATCGACCTGATGCGCCACGTGGCCGATGCGCCGCGCGGCGTCATGGACTTCCTGTTCGTCGAGCTGATCCTCTGGGCCAAGGCCCGGGGTTTCGCCTGGTTCAATCTCGGCATGGCCCCGCTTTCGGGCCTGGTCGATCATCGCCTCGCGCCCTTCTGGCACAAGGTGGGCCGCCAGATCGCCCGCCGGGGCGGCGCCTATTACGGCTTCGAGGGGCTGCGGGCCTTCAAGAGCAAGTTCGATCCGGTCTGGACGCCGCGCTACCTGGCCGCCCCGCCGTCAGGCCTGGCCCCCGCCCTGATCGACGCCACCCGCCTGATCGGCCGCGAACCGCCCGCCCTCACAAATCCGTAAGGTCGGCGGCAGGGAGAAGACAGTCGGGCCTGGGACAACACCCTCGCAGTCACGTCGAGGGAGCCTCCCCATGTCCATCCGCAAGATCCTGCTGGGCGCCGGCGCCGCCCTGGTCCTGGGCGCCGGCGGCTTCGTCGCCCTGCACGGCCGCCTCGCCGCCACCGCCGACGCGGGGACGGTCGTCGCGCCCCCGTCCCCGCCCGTCCCGATGGGTCCGCTGACCGAGACGCCCTTCCGCTTCGGCTCCTTCGGCGCGGTGACGATCTATCGCCGCTCGACAGAGCCAGGGCGGTTCGTGGTGCTGATCTCCGACAAGGCCGGATGGACGCCCGAGCTCACCGACCTTGCCCGTCGTCTGACGATGCAGGACGTCACCGTGGTCGGCGTGGACCTGCGCCGTTTCCTGCCCGCCGCCGAGCAAGCCGCCGGCAGCCACGGGCTCTATCCGGCCGGCGACTTCTCCGAACTGGCACAGGCCGCGCAGAAGACCCTGAAATTTTCGGGCTATCATCGTCCGATCCTGATCGGTCAGGGCGCCGGCGCGGCGCTGGCCTATGGGACGCTGGCTCAGTCGCCCGTCGGCATCTTCCAGGGCGGCGCCGGTCTCGACTTCCGCGCCGATCTCGCGACCGCCCATCCTCTCGTCGCCGGCGACGGCGGCCTGGTCCACGCGGCGGCGCCGCAAGGCGGTTTCGCCTATGCGCCGAACCCGAAGCTGAGCACGCCGTTCGTCATCGTCGGCCCGGACGCGGCGCCGGCCCACGCCTTCGCGGCCGTCCTGGCGCAAGGCCGCGTCGAGGCCGACCTGCCCCAGGCCCTGGCCGCGATCGCCCCCGTCGCCGTCGCAGCGCCACAGGCCTCCGCCGCCCGACTGGCCGGCCTGCCGCTTGTCGAGGTGCCGACGGCCTCGAACGGCGACACGCTGGCGGTCTTCTATTCCGGCGACGGCGGCTGGGCGGGCATCGACAGGGGCCTGGCCGAAGGCTTCGTGAAGGCGGGCGTGCCCGTGGTCGGCTACGACTCCCTGCGCTACTTCTGGAGTCGGCGCACACCACAGGCCGCGGCCGACGACCTGGCCGCCGTGATCCGCCACTACCAGGCGGCCTGGGGCAAGAAACAGGTGATCCTGGCGGGCTATTCCTTCGGCGCCGACGCCCTGCCGATCATCGTCCAGCACCTGCCGGCCGACCTGCGCGGTCAGGTCCGCATCGTCGCCCTGCTGGGAACCGATTCCACCGGCGAACTGGAGTTCCACCCCGGCGACTGGCTCGATGTCGGCGCCAAGGACAGCTACCCGATCGCGCCGGTCCTGGCCTCGCTGAAGGATCTGAAGATCGTCTGCGTCTATGGCTCCGAGGAGCACGGCGACGCCTGTCCGGCCTTCCCCGCCCAGGTGCGCAAGATCGGCTTGCCCGGCGACCACCACTTCAACGGCGACTACGACGCCGTGGGTCGCGCCCTCAGCCAGGCGGCCGGCCTCTAGGCGGCTTTAGTCAGGACGAAAAAGGAACGGCGTCTCAGAGGGAAGAGACGCCGTTCAGTTGTTCCCAGATCGTCATGAACCGGCCGATCTCGGCCGTTCCATTTCACGCCAGATCAGGCATGCTCGCCCGCGCGCCTGGCGTTGCGGAATCTTCGGTGCGACGTCAGCCAGCCTCCGGACTCGGTGGCGCGCCCTACCTCGACGACAGCGGTCACCCACTACACCGCCGCGCACGAAAATGAAACACACTTTCCCAGATGACCTTGACATGGAATATGCCTTCCACTTTTGTGTCAGCCAACGAAAGCGATGCTCAGCATCCGATAATCAAGTCCATTAGCGAGTAGAGAAACGCCATGATCCGCCCCCAGACGACGCGTCGGCGCCTCCTTGGTCTGGCAGCCGGACTCGGGCTGACGGCGGCGGCCGGCGGATTGCTGGGGGCCTGCTCGCGCGGCGGTCAGGACGCCGAGGTGGTGGTCAGCTTCAACGACCTTTCCCAGCCCTTCTTCGTGGCTATGCGCCGCGAACTGGAAGACGAGGCGACCAAACTGGGCGTGAAGGTCCAGGTCATGGACGCCCAGAACAATTCCTCCAAGCAGATCGCCGACCTCGAGGCCGCCGCCGTGCAGGGCGCCAAGGTGGTGATCGTCGCTCCGACCGACTCCAAGGCGCTGGCGACCGCCGCCGACGAACTGGCCAACCAGGGCGTGGCGGTGATCTCGGTCGATCGCAATATCGCCGGCGCGACGCCGCCCGTGCCCCATGTGGGCGCCGACAACGTGGCCGGCGGCCGCGCCATGGCCGATTGGGTGGTCAAGACCTATCCGGCCGGCGCGCGCGTGGTGGTGATCACCAACGACCCCGGCAGCTCCAGCTCGATCGAGCGGGTCAAGGGCGTGCACGAGGGCCTGGCGGCCGGCGGCGCGGCGTTCAAGATCGTCACCGAGCAGACCGCCAACTCCAAGCGCGACCAGGCCCTGACCGTCACCCAGAACGTGCTGACCTCGATGCACGACAGCCCGCCCGACGTGATCCTGTGCCTGAACGACGACATGGCCATGGGCGCGCTGGAGGCCGTGCGCGCCGCGGGCTTCGGTCCGGCCAAGATCAAGGTGCTGGGCTTCGACGCCATCCCCGAGGCCCTGGCCCGCATCAAGACCGGCGAGATGGTCGCCTCGGTCGAGCAAAACCCCGGCCAGCAGATCCGCATCGCCCTTCGCCAGGCCGTCGACAAGATCAAGACCGGCGCCGCGCCCAAGTCGGTCAGCCTGACCCCGGTGCTGATCACCAGCGCCAACCTGACCGAGGCCTCGCGCATCTCCGAGGTCAAGTAGGTCGCCATGACCCTCCTGGACGTCAGCAAGGTCAGCAAGCGCTTCCCCGGCGTGCTGGCCCTCGACCATGTGCGGCTGGCCGTCGGAGCGGGCGAGGTTCACGCCCTGCTCGGCGAGAACGGCGCGGGCAAGTCGACCCTGATCAAGATCCTGTCGGCGGCCCACGCCGCCGACGAGGGGACCGTGACCTTCGACGGTCATGCGCTGGACCCGCGCGATGCGCCCCTACGTCGCCAGCAACTGGGCATCGCCACGATCTATCAGGAGTTCAACCTCTTTCCCGAGCTCAGCGTCGCCGAGAACATGTATCTCGGCCGCGAGCCCAAGCGGCTGGGGCTGATCGACTGGGGCAAGTTACGCGCCGACGCCCGCGACCTGTTGGACGAACTGGGCCTGCCGCTCGATCCGAACGAAGTCGTGCGTCACCTGACGGTGGCCGAGCAACAGATGGTCGAGATCGCCAAGGCGATGACCCTGAACGCCCGGCTGATCATCATGGACGAGCCGACAGCCGCCCTCTCCAGCCGCGAGGTCGATCGCCTGCACGCCATCATCGCCGGCCTGAAGGCGCGCGGCGTCAGCGTGATCTACGTCTCGCACCGCCTGGCCGAGGTGAAGGCCATGTGCGACCGCTACACCGTCATGCGCGACGGCCGTTGGGTGGCCAGCGGCGACGTCGCCGACGTCGAGGTGGCCGACATGGTCCGGCTGATGGTCGGCCGCAGCGTCGAGTTCACCCGCCGCGCCCGCTGCGGCCCGGCCGGCCCGGTGGTGCTGAAGGTCGAGGGCGTGACGCCCCGCCGCCCTCGCCTTTCCGCGCCCGGCTATCTGAAGAACATCAGCCTGGAGGTGCGCGCCGGCGAGATCGTCGGCCTGGCCGGCCTGGTCGGCGCGGGCCGTACGGACCTGGCCCGCCTGATCTTCGGCGCCGACGCCATCGCGTCCGGCTCGATCAAGCTGGACGACAAGCCGCTCAAGCTGAAGTCGCCGCGCGACGCGATCAAGGCCGGCGTCATGCTGGTGCCCGAGGACCGCAAGCAGCAGGGCTGCTTCCTCGACCATTCGATCCGCCACAATCTCAGCCTGCCCAGCCTGGGCGGCCTCAGCCGCATGGGCCAGTGGATCGACGAGAACGCCGAGCACGATCTCGTCGAGACCTACCGCCAGAAGCTGCGGATCAAGATGGCCGACCAGGAGACCGCGATCGGCAAGCTGTCGGGCGGCAACCAGCAGAAGGTTCTGTTGGGCCGCTCCATGGCCCTGGCCCCGCGAGTGCTGATCGTCGACGAGCCCACGCGCGGCATCGACATCGGCGCCAAGGCGGAGGTGCATCAGGTGCTGTGCGACCTGGCCGCCCAGGGCGTGGCGATCGTCGTCATCTCCTCGGAGCTGGCCGAGGTCATGGCCGTCAGCGACCGCATCGTCGTCTTCCGCGAAGGCGCGGTCGTCGCCGATCTCGAGGCCGAAACGGCCACCGAAGAGGGCCTGATGGCCTACATGGCGACCGGCGCCCGTCCGGTCTCGTCAGGAATGGAACACCGCCCGCAATGACCGCCTCCCCCACCCTCTCCCCCGACCCGGCCGCCGAGCGCGCCGCACCTTCGCCGGGCCGCCGCTTCGACCTGCTGGCCTTCGCGCGCAAGCACCGGACGATCCTGTTCCTGCTGCTGCTGATCGCCGTGTTCGGAACCGTCAACGAACGCTTCCTGACCCTGCGCAACGCGCTGAACATCCTCAGCGAAGTGTCGATCTACGGGATCATCGCGGTCGGCATGACCTATGTGATCCTGATCGGCGGCATCGACGTGGCGGTGGGCTCGCTGCTGGCCTGCGCCTCGCTCGCCGCGGCCTATGTGGTCACGAACCTGATCGGCGGCTCGCCGGCCGCCTGGTTCGTCGCCCTGGCGATCTCCAGCGCCGTCGGCCTGATCGCCGGCTATGTCCACGGCAAGGTGGTGACCAAGCTGCATGTGCCGGCCTTCATCGTCACCCTGGGCGGCATGACCGTCTGGCGCGGGGCGACGCTGCTGCTCAACGACGGCGGCCCGATCTCGGGCTTCGACGCGGCCTATCGCTGGTGGGGCACCGGCCAGATCCTGTTCGTGCCGGTGCCGATCGTGGTCTTCGCCCTGGTGGCGGCCGTCGGCCACGTGGTGCTGCGCTACACCCGCTACGGCCGCCAGGTCTATGCGGTGGGCGGCAACGCCGAGGCCGCGCGACTGTCGGGCGTCAACGTCGATTTCGTCGTCACCAGCGTCTACGCCGTGATCGGCGCCCTGGCCGGCCTGTCGGGTTTCCTGCTGTCGGCGCGCCTGGGCTCGGCCGAGGCCGTGGCCGGCACCGGCTACGAGCTGCGGGTCATCGCCTCGGTGGTGATCGGCGGCGCCAGCCTGTCCGGCGGCTCGGGCAATGTCGGCGGAACCATCCTGGGCGCCTTGCTGATAGGCGTCCTGTCCAACGGCCTGGTCATCATGCACGTCACCTCGTACTTCCAGCAGGTGGTGATCGGCTTGATCATTGTCGCCGCCGTCGCCTTCGACCACTACGCCCGCACCCACAAGGCCTGACTCGACTCGGCCGGTATCCAGGATGGCGACGATGCGTTCCTTTCGAGCCCTTCTGCTCGGCGCGGTCATGATCTCGACCCCGCTGGCGGCCCTGGCCCAGGCGGGGCCGCCTGATCTTACCAGCAAGGTCGATCCCTTCGTCGGGGTCGACGGCGGTGGAGTGACCGGCGGCAACACCGTGCCGGGCGCCGGCGTGCCGTTCGGCTTCGTTTCGCTGAGCCCCGACACCACCAACGCCGACACCAACGGCTACGACTCCAAGAGCCCGATCATCGGCTTCAGTTACACCCACGTCAGCGGCACGGGCGGCTCGGGCAAGTACGGCAACTTCCGGGTCACGCCGACGGTGGGCCCGCTGAAGCTGAATCACCTGCATTTCGGCAAGACCGACGAGCAGGCCTCGCCCGGCTACTACGCGGTGGGCCTGGGCAACAGCGAGGCCGAGCGGATCCGGGTCGAACTGACGGCCTCGCGCCGGGTCGGCTTCCAGCGCCTGACCTATCCGGCCAATGCGCAGAGCCAGCTGATCTTCGACGTCAGTTCGGTGGTGGCCATGCGCGGGCGCGGCCAGCGCGTGCGTCTGGCCAAGGTGGAGCTGATCGACGACCACACCCTGGCCGGCGAGGTCACGGTCGAGGGCGGCTGGAACCCCACGCCCTACACCCTCTATTTCCACGCCGTCGTCGATCGCCCGGCCAAGGCCTTCGGCTCGTGGACGGCCGGCCAGGGCTGGTTCGAGGCCAAGCCCGGGAAGGGCCGCGCCGAGGGCGGCTCGCAGGTCAAGAGCACGGCCAACCGCCAGGGCCTGATGATCGAGTACGACACCGAGCGCGAGTTCTCCAACCGCCTGGGCGCCTGGCTGACCTTCGACACCACCACCGACCGCCAGGTGCAGATGAAGCTGGCCGTGTCGTTCGTCAGCGCCGACCAGGCCCGCGCCAACCTGGCCGAGGAAATGCCCGGCTGGGACTTCGACGGCTATCACGAGGCGGCCAAGACCCAGTGGGCCCAGGCCCTGGCCAAGATCCAGGTGCAGGGCGGCAGCGACGAGCAGCAGCGGATCTTCTATTCCGCCCTCTACCGCTCCCACACCATGCCCCACGACCTGTCGGGCGAGAACGTCTGGTGGAAGTCGGACGAGCCTCACTACGAGGACTTCTACACCCTGTGGGACACCTTCCGGACGCTGCATCCGCTGATGACGGTGATCCAGCCGCAGCGCCAACGCGACATGCTCCGTTCCCTGATCGACACCTACAAGCATACCGGCTGGATGCCAGACTCCCGCATCGCCGGCGCCAACGGCATGACCCAGGGCGGCTCGAACGGCGACATCCTGGTGGCCGACGCCGTGGTCAAGAAGCTGGGCGGTTTCGACCTGCCCCTGGCCTATGAGGCGCTGCGCAAGAACGGCGAGGTCGACAGCGACCAGCCCTTCCTGCAGGGCCGGGTGCTGAAGGACTACCTGAAGCTCGGCTACGTGCCCTTCACCGAGACGCGCTCGGCCTCGCGCACCCTGGAATACGCCTATGACGACTACGCCATCGGCGTGGTGGCCAAGGCCCTGGGCAAGACCGAGGACGCCAAGCGCTACATTGCGCGCTCGGGCAACTGGAAGAACATCTGGGACGACAGTCTTGGCTGCGTGCGGCCGCGCTATCCCAACGGTGAATGGGTCGAAAACTACAGCTGCACCTACGAATATCCCGACCGCTCGGGGCCGTGGTGGGACGCGGTGTTCTACGAGGGCAACGCCCTGCAGTACTCGACCTATGTCCCGCAGGACGTGGCCGGGCTGATGGCCAAGACGGGCGGCGCCAAAGGGTTCGTGACCTGGCTCGACCACCTGTTCGACGGCCACTATTCGCAGGGCAACGAGCCCGACATCCTGGCGCCCTACCTCTACATCCACGCCGGGCGGCCCGACCGGACGGCCGAGATCGCCCGCCAGCTGATGGCCAAGCACTATCGCGCCACCCGCACCGGCCTGCCGGGCAATGACGACGCCGGCGCGATGTCGAGCTGGTACGTCTGGAACGCCGTCGGCCTCTATCCGAACGCGGGCCAGCCCTACTACTACATCGCCTCGCCGGTGTTCACGCGCAGCGCCATCGCGCTGGAAGGCGGCAAGACCTTCGTGGTCTCGGCGCCGGCGGCGTCGGAAGCCAACCGCTACGTGACGGCGGCCAAGCTGAACGGCAAGTCGATCGACCGGGCCTGGATCACTCATGACGAGTTGGCCAAGGGCGGTGTGCTGGAGCTGACCATGGGCCCAGCCCCGTCCGCCTGGGCGACGACGTTCACGGCGCCGCCGAACGGGCTTTGAAGCGCATCAATTTTCGCCTCTGAGGTCGTCATCCCGGCCGTAGCGCGCAGCGCGTAGAGCCGGGACCCAGGGGTCGCCGCAATGCGCCGGCGACCGCTCGGGCGTTCGACCCCGCCGCTGCGCCCAGTCCCCCTGGGTCCCGGATAAGCGCTACGCGCTTTCCGGGATGACGAACTATTTGGCCTCAGTGGTTCTCGTGCGTCGCCACCTGCTCGGGAACGACCAGACGCACCCGGTCCAGACCCACCCGGCCCACGCGCGCTGTCACCACCACCGTATGCCGCCCGGGCGACAGCGACGGCCCGACGACAGGCTTCAGCAGGTTGTCGAGCACGCCCTCGGCCCAGGCCGGCGAGCCAACCTTGCGCGGCAGGGTCACGCGCTCAGCCGGACCGTCGTCGATGCTGACGTCGAAGGCGATGTCCTGGGCCTGGCCGTCGGGGAAGATCGGCAGGACGCCCAGTTGCACGCGGCGGCCGTCGGCGGTCGCCACATCGACCGCCAGGGTCAGGGTGGCGCCGGGCGCATCGGCCAGCATGACGCCGCGCCCGCGACCAACGCCCTCGACCAAGCGCCAGCCAGTGTTGGCGGCGAAGGCCTCGGCCTCGACGATTGGCGAATTGGCCGGCGCATTGCCATCGACCACGGCCAGGAACGCCGCCGGATCGGAGACGAGGCCAAGGCTCGGCGTCGGGATCGGACGGGCGCGGTAGATCCGCCACTGGCTGTCGGCCGGCTCTTCCGGCATCAGCCAGCGCCACTTGCCGCCGGCGACCTGGTTGTTGAACTTGTCGGTCAGAGCCGTGATCTCGGCCTGGGCCTCGACGGCCGCGCCGCCGGCCGAGCGGGCCATGGACTGCTGCTTGTCGACCAGTTCGTTGTACCGTTCGGCCGCGAAGAACCGCATGTTGGCGGCGGCCGAGACGCGGATCGGGAATTCGACCAGCTCGAACCAGGCATCGGCCAGTTGCGGCGGCACGTCGGCGGTCGCCGCCTTGGTGTCGGCCGTCAGCTTGCGGAAGGCACGCAGGCGGTCGTTGACCTCGTCGGGGGTGTAGCTCGACAGGTGGCGGTTCTCGGCCTGGGGCTGCCATTCCAAGTGCTCGGGCCGGCGCTCGAAGTTCAGGCGGTAATAGGCGTCGAGCAGGTCGGCCGCCTTGCCGCCGAGGGCGGGGCCGAACGCTCGGCCCGTCCAATCGGCCAGGAACTGACGCTGGGTCTTGCCCCGCCAGCGGTCGATGTCCCAGGCCATCTCCAGGAAGTGGCTGGCGCCGATCTCGGCCGGCTTGATGTCGCCGACATTGGCGATCCAGACGCTGCGCGCGCCCCTGTCCCAGGCATGGATCATCTCCTCCTGGACCAGGGCCGGCGGCGTCGTGCCCAGCCACAGATAGGCCAGCGGATAACCCAGATAGGACAGGTGGTAGTAGACCCCCGCCCCGCCCCTGCGGCCGGCTTCCTCGGCGCTGGGGAACTGGCGGATGTAGCCGAAATTGTCGTCGGGCCAGACGATGGTGACGTCGTCGGGCACCTTCACCCCGGCGCGGTAGATCTCCAGCACCTCCTTGTAGGGCACGAAGATCTGCGGAACCTTGGAGACGTCGCCCGGCACGTTCTTGGCCAGGACCTCGCGCTGGTCGGCGATGATCCTGTCCAGCAGGGCGACCTTCTCCTCCATGGTCTTGGGGCCGACCATGCCGGTGTCGTGGATGCCGCGCATGCCCAGGGTCCAGAGGCTCTCATAGGGGCCGTTGGCCTTGGCGCGCTCTTCCCAGTAGGCCTTCACGCCCTCGGGATTGGTGGCGTAGTTGAACTTGGCGGGGTCGTCCTTCCACTCGCCGACATTGTTGCGCAGCATGGCCTCGGCGTGGGACGAGCCCATGACGATGCCGTACTCCTCGGCTAGCTTGGCGTTCTCCGGATCGGAATTGAACGGCGCGGTCGTGTGGTGCATGGCCGGCCACAGGGTGTTGGCCTTCAGCCGCAGCAGCAGGGTGAAGATCCGGCGATAGGTCTTGGGACCGATGTCGCCGCGCTCGGGATCGAAGGTCTTCACCGCCCACGGATAGAGGCCCCAGTCCTCGTCGTTGACGAAGACGCCGCGGTAGCGAACCGACGGCGGGCCGAAGCGATGGACGCCGGCGGCGACGAACAGCTTGTCGCGATGAGTGGGCGTGACGTCGGCCCACCAGGCCCAGGGCGACACGCCCATGGCCTGCGCCACCTCGTAGACGCCGAAGGCCGTGCCGCGCCGGTCGCCGCCGACCACCACCAGGGCCTTGTCGACGCCGGGCGCCGGACGGTCGACCGAGGCGATGACGAAGCTCTCCCAGGCGCCGGAGAGACGCGAGACGTCGATCTTCCGGGCCTTGACCAGAGCGTCGATGATTTTGCTGTGGCCCAGGGTGCCGACCAGGATGGCCGTCTTGCCCGAAGGAGCCTCCGACACGGCCGCTTGCTGGCCGGTGACGGTCTTGAGGTCTTCGGCCAGATCGTCGGCGGCGTGGCGCACGACGGTGGCGTCGGCGGGATCGACCACGATCGTCGGCGCCCTGCCCGTCTCGACCAGCACGAAGCCGCCACGCGAAAGGCTGTCGGTGAAGATCGCGCCAGCCTCGCCGCGTCTCTGGGCTTGGGCGGCCTGGACGGCGCCGAGGCACAGCACGAGCGCCAGGGCGCCGCGCCAGATCGACTTCGACATCTTCATAGGCCCGGGCCTCCCTACGCGTGGCGGGTCTTGTACTGGATAGGACGGCGACGGCGCGCCAAACCTCAACGGCAGGCGGTCCCGGCGATCAACTCGACCTCGGAAACCTCGATCGCCTTGCCGGCGGTCAGCTCCAGGCGATAGCGGGCATAGGCCTTGGCGGTCTTCAGGTCGAAGCTGCGCGTGGCGTGGCGATGATCGAAGCGCTCGCCGCGCCGCTCGTCGAGCTTGACCCAGCGCTTGCCGTCGAAGCCGCTGAACCGCCAGGCGGTCGGATCGGCCGCCTTGACGCCGACGCTGACGGTATAGGCCTTCAGGCAGGTCGCCGCGGGACGGATGAACGTCGCCGACTGGCCAGCCGAGGCGGTCCAGGCCGTCGAGGTCTTGCCGTCGACCAAGACTGGCACGCTGGCCTCGCTGGCCAACACCGCGCCGTCATAGGCCCACTGGCCGGGCTTGTCGCTCATGGTGAAGCTCAGCACGCCGCCGGCCAGCACCTGCGCCTGGGTGATGAAGGGACCGGCCAGCGGCTTTCCGTTCAGGCTGGCGGCGGCGATGTAGGGACGATCGGCCCCGGCATTGGCCGCTACGACCTCCAGCGACCGCCCGCCCTCCAGGTGCAGCACACTGCGCGGATGGCGCGGGCCGTGCAGGTAGAAGAGATCGCTGCCCAGCTTGGGGAACAGGCCCAGGCGGTTGAAGACGTAGTTGGAGCTCATCGCGCCCGCGTCCTCGTCGCCCGGATAGGCGGTCGCGGTGAAGTGCTTGAACACCTCGCCCGACCAGTAGGACGACAGGTCAGACCGGCCCAGGGCATGGAACAGCCAGGGGGTGGCGAAGGACGGCTCGTTGGTGATGTCGATCAGGCCAGCGTCCAGGGCGTGGTTCAGGCGCTCGTTGAAGCGCACCCGGCCGCCCATGGCCTCGATCAGGCCCGGCAGGTCGTGCAGCACGCCGTAGGAATAGATCCAGGCCGTGCCCTCGTAGTAGCCGACATTGTTGTGGACCTTGCCGTCCCAGCCGAGCTTGGGGTCGATGTCCTGGAATTTGCCGTCCGGATAGCGCGGCATCAGGAAGCCCGCGAAGCCGTCGCTTTCGGTTTCGGGATTCCAGATCTTGCGCCAGTTGGCCGAGCGCTTCTGCAGGACGCCCGCCTCGTCGGCATGGCCGGCCTTGGCGGCGACCTGAGCGGCGAAATAGTCGTTGAGCGCGAAGCCCAGGGTCGAGGAGCCCGACTTGGCGCGCTGGTTGTTTGGCTCGGGGCTGCGATCGCCGACCCCGAAATACCCGCTTTCCAGATAGCGTGGCCGGCGGCGCTCGAAGGCGTTGAAGTGGGTCAGCCGCCAGGCGTCGTTCCAGTTGACGCCCGCAGCCCCGCGCAGGGCCGCCTCGCCCAGCACGTTGTCGACTTCGTCGCCCCCCTGCCCCACGTGATAGTTCTGGCCGCCGATGATGGCCGTGTCGGCCGCGCCGAACTTGTCGAAGGTGTGGATCAGCGAGTTGATGTTGGCCGCGTAGTCGCTGGGGCGCAGCACCGACATCAGCGGAAACAGCGTCCGGTAGGTGTCCCACAGGGTGTAGTGGTCGTCCCAGTTGGGGCGGCCCAGTTCCTTGGCCGACTGGTCCAGGCTGCGGTCCCGGGGATGGGTCGAGGCGTGGTAGAAGGCCGTGTAGAATCGGCGGGTCTGGGCCTGGTCCAGGCCCGAGACCTCGATCTCGCCCAGCCGATCGTTCCAGGCCGCCTGGGCCTGCTGGCGGACGCGGTCGTAGTTCCAGTCCAGGATCTCGCGGTCCAGCAGGGCCTCGGCCGTCTCGGCGCTGGTGAATGACACCGCGATCTTGACCAGCAGCGGCTTGCCGGCCGTCGTCTTGAAGGTCTGCCAGGCGCCCAGGCGCTCGTCCGGACCTGTCTTGCCCTCGGTCGCGCCCGCGCGACGCTCGGCCTTGTCAAAGACGCCCCAGGCGACGGGCTTCTGGTCGAACTTGGCGACGAACCAGATGTCGATCAGGGCCGGGTTCCAGTAGCCCTTGGCCTTCACGTGGCCGACGATCTTGCCCTCGGCCGGATAGAGCTTCACGTCCGCCTGCTCCGAGGCGACGAGGCCGCCGACCTTGCGGGTGACGTCGAACACCAGCTGAGCCTGGTCGGTGTCGGGATAGGTCAGGCGATAGATCGCCGCGTAGTGGGCCGGCGTCGCTTCGACCTTGGTGTCGTAGCGGCTCAGCCGCACCGAATAGGCGTCGGCGGCCAGCACCTCGTCGGCCTTGGGCGACAGGTGAGCGGTCTCGTCGAATTCCGGCTGGCCCACCTGTGGCGACAGCAGGAACGTGCCGTAGGTGGTGACCCCGCCCGACCCTTGCGAATGCAGTTGCGCGAAGCCGCTGATCGGCTCGGCGGCGTTGTAGCCGGCGTTGCTGGGATTGGGCGTCTCGGGCGAAGGATGGATCGAGCCGTTGGGCAGGGTCGGCCCGGGAATGGTGTCGCCTTCGTTGTCGTTGCCGAGGCCGACCTCAAGGGCGGGAAGCTTGTAGAGGGACTGGGCGGGGGCGGCCTGGGCGATCGGGCCCGCCGCCAGCGCGGTCGTGGCCAAGAGAGTCGCCAGCAGGGTGGAAAATCCAGCGCGTAGTCCCGGCATCGAAATCCTTCCGGTCTCAGGCCTTCCGCGAGTCACCCGACAGGCGCCGCGGAAGAGAAAATATAGCCGGTCCACGGAGGGACCGGCTATCGAGTGCATCACTGGGGGAAGTGAACTTTAGAACGTGGCGCGCGCCGTCAGGGTAAAGGTGCGGCCGTCGTAGTCGACCCAACGCGAGACTTGGTAGTCGTTCTCGTATTCGAAGCGGACCGCGTCGGTCAGGTTGTAGGCGTCCAGCGAAACGGTGAGCTGGTCGTTGACGTTGTAGGACGCCGACATGTCCAGCTGGCCGCGCGGCTTCACCGAACGCGAGCCGCCGCTGTAGGTGCCGTTGGCGTTCAGGTCGTAGGCCGAGCGATAGTTGTAGACCATGCGCACGCCGAACTTCGGCGTCTCGTAGTAGCCGATGACGTTGACGTTGTGCTTGGAGATGCCCGGGAACGGAGCGATCGAAGGGCTCTTCGACGTCGTGTAGGCGTAGTTGAAGCTGCCGCCGAAGTTCTTCCAGAAGCCCGGCAGGAAATCGAGGTTCTGCTGGATGTTGAACTCGACGCCCTCGACGGTGGTCGGCTTGTCGAGGTTGTAGGCGCCGCTGGCGTTGACGTGCACCTGCTTGGTGGTGCTGCTGAGCGCGGTGGCCGTGCAGTAGGTGCCGTCCCACGACAGGGCGCCGAAGCCCCAGGTCGAGCCGTCGGCCGGGCACAGCAGCGCCGGATCCGAGGTCGAGGCGATGCGACCGGTGATGTTCTTGCGGAAATAGGCCAGCGAAACCAGGCCGTTGGGGCGGTTGTACCACTCCAGCGACAGGTCGAAGGATTCCGCCAGATAGGGCTTCAGCTTGTTGTTACCGATCTGCACCGAGACGTCGTAGACGTTGACGCTGCCCGAGGTCAGGCTGGTGTTGAGGATCTGGGTCGGACTGACCTTGGTCGACGGCGAATACTGGCGCGGGTGCGGGCGGACATAGGTCTTGTAGTAGGCGCCGCGCAGGATCAGGTCGTCGGTGACGTCGGCCACGAAGATCGCCGACGGCAGGAAGTAGTCGTACTTGTTGACGTACTTCTCGGTTTTGAAGGCCGTGGACGAGCCGATCGAGTCGGTCGGCGCGGTCGTGCGGTCCAGGGTCGTGATGGTGTTCTTGGTGTCTTCGTAGCGGCCGCCGAAGTTGCCGCGCAGGCCGTGACCGAAGATCTCGGTGTCGTACTTCGCCTGGATATAGAACTGATTGATATCGTTCTCGTTGGTGAAGTTCTTGTCGTAGTAGCTGCTGTCGGCGTACTGGATGTTGAAGCCCTGGGTCGACAGTCCGCCGCTCTGATAGGCGGTGACCGGGCGGACGGCGTTCAGGAACTGACGGATGTTCAGCACCTGCCAGTTGCGATTGTAGCTGCCGCCCTTGCCGCCCATGAAGTCGTCGACGAAGGGCGACGTGATCATCATGCTCGAGGTGATGTTCTGCAACTGCGCGCCGTAGGCGTAGACGCGGTAGCCGGTCGACACATACTTCTCGCGCTCCAGGCGCACGCCGCCCTGGATGCTCTTGATCGGGCCCAACTGCGTGAAGCGCTCAACGTCGAACGCCGCGCTGTTCAGCTCGTTCTCGGCGAAGCTCTCGGTGCCCTGGATCTGGATCTGGTTGGTCGAGTTGGCCTTGGCGCCGTTGTTGTAGAACGACGTCGGGTCGGAAGTTCCGCCCCAGGTCCAGGTCTGGCCGGTGGTGATCGAGTTCTGCGGGTTGGGCGAGGTGCTGTAGATGAAGTTGCCGATGTCATCGAGGCCGGTGGTCAGCGAACCGGTGACGCCGTTGCCGCCTGCGCGGGTGTAGTTGGCGACATCGACCTCGGTCTCGACCGAGGCGTTGTAGCCCGACGACAGGGTCAGGGCGGCGGCGACGCGCCAGTCCTCGTTCTTCCAGTCGAAGGTGCCGAGCAGACCGTCCGACTTCTGGCGCTGTGAATACAGACGGGTCGAGGACAGCGCGTTCATGTTGGCGAACGTGTAGCTCTGGTACAGGTAGCGGCCGTCGTTGGTCTTCACCGGCGTGCCCGTCGGCGTGATCACAGTGCCCGCGCCGGCCGTGGACGACGGCAGGACGGTGTTGATCAGGAAGTACTGGACGGTGTCGGGCAGGTTGCGATCGGTCTTGAAGCCGATCAGGCCGATCTTGGTGTCGTCGTTGGGGCGCCACTCGACGCCGGCCGTACCCGACCAGACCTCGCCCACGTTCATGCGGGTGTACTGGCGGATCTGGCTGTTGGCCCAGACGCCGTTGCTGCTGGTCGAACCGGTGTTGCTGGTGGTGTAGGCCGCGGCCTGCGCCTGGGTCAGCCCCAGGGCCTGGCCCAGCGAGCGGCAGTAGGACGTCGCGCTGGTCGGGCAGGCCGTGGGCGAATAGTACTGGCCGTAGGTGGCGTTGAACTGGCTGGCCGTCAGGCCCGTCATCGCCGACGTCAGATAGTCGTAGCTGTTGAGACGGATCGTATCGCGGCGGAAGTTCTCTTTCTTGTAGGCCAGGGTGCCGAACACCGCGAGATCGTCGGTGATGTGCTTGTTGTAGCCGATGGTCGCGGCCGGCGCACCCAGGCTGCCCAGGGTGTTGTACTCGTAGGACGCCTTCATGAAGCCGCCGTCCTTGCGCGACAGCGCCGGCGCGATCTGCAGATCGACATTGCCCGACAGGCCGCCCGAGACGGTGTTGGCCATCGGCGACTTCTGGATCACGAAGGCCGAGAAGATGTCGGAGTTGAACGCGCCAAGCGGCGAGCCCTGGTTGTCGCGCAGCAGCGCGGGGCCGGCGAACGACTGGCCGTTCAGCGTGTTGCGGGCGTATTCGCCGGGCATGCCGCGCAGGTTGATGGTGGCGTCGCGGCCTTCGGCCTCGCGGTTGATCTGGACGCCGGGAATACGCTGCAGGGCCTCGCCGACGTTGAGGTCGGGGAAGCGGCCCAGGCCGTCGGACGAGATGCCGTCGGTGATTTCAACGGCGTTCTTCTTGGTGCGAACGGCGTCGGCGTAGCTTTTCTTGAAACCCGTGACGACGACGGTGTCGACCGTGTCGTTCTGGGTCGCGGCGGCTTCCTGGGCCATGGCGAGCGCCGGCAGGCCGCCCATGACGGTGGCTGACAGAAGCGCGATCTTCAGGACGCGCATCGAGCTGATCTTGGACTTCAATTTCGTTCCCTCCTCGTTATGGCCCGCCGTCTTGCGTGACAGCTTTTCAGCCAACCCCTCTCGCGGTACCGGTCCCAGCAATCTTGCGATTGGCCAGGGCAATGTGGAGATAGAACCCACACGGCGCCGCGCCCGTAAACCAACGACGATCAGTTTGATATCGCTGGCTTTTTTCGTATTGTTAAATTGATTTGTATATTATTTTCCCGAGACAATCTAGAAAATATTTTTCGGAATTGCAAATTGGTCAGGCCAAAATAGATAGGTCGCAACCAGCGGTGACAGCGCCTCACCTGAGCGTTGAGCGCAGCCGGACTGGAAAAGCGACGCGGGCTGAACGAGGCTCGGGTCAGGGAGTGAGTGTAATGAAGGCAAGCATGATGGCGGGCGCGGCCTGGCTGGCGATCGGCCTCGCCGCCCAGGCGGAGGAAGCGCCCCGAGTCGATCCGGTGCAGGTGGACGCCTCTCGTCCCGACTGGGAGAACCCAGCCGTCAACGCCCGCGGCAAGATGCCCGCCAGCGCCAGCCACTTCCCGTTCGAAAGCAGAGCAGCCGCCCTGGCCGGCGACATGACCAGGTCGGCCCGCTATCTCAGCCTCGACGGCCAGTGGGCCTTCCACTTCAGCCCGTCGTCGGACGACGTGCCCAACGGCTTCGAAAAGTCGGACTACGACGCCTCTTCCTGGAAGAGCATCAAGGTGCCGGCCATGTGGCAGGCCGAAGGCTACGACCAGGCCCGCTACAACAACATCACCTATCCGTTCCCGGCCAACCGGCCGCTGATCCCGCACGCCACCAACCCGGTCGGCTCCTACCGCCGCACCTTCGAGGTCCCGGCCGGCTGGAGCGGCCAGGACGTCATCCTGCACATCGGCGCGGCCGGGGCGGCCTACCGCGTCTGGGTCAACGGAGCGGAGGTCGGCTACTACGAGGACTCCAAGCTGCCGGCCGAGTTCGACGTGACCAAGTGGGTCAAGCCCGGCCAGAACCTCGTCGCCATCCAGGTGCACCGCTGGGCCGACGGCTCCTACCTCGAGGACCAGGACTTCTGGCGGGTCTCGGGCATCGAGCGCTCGGTCTATCTGAAAGCCGTCCCGCAGGCCCGCACCAGCGACGTCTTCGTCCACGCCGGCCTCGACAGGGCCTATCGCGACGGGGTGCTGAGCACCGAGCTCTCCCTGACCGCCCGCAAGGCGCCGCTGACCGCGCGGATGACTCTGCTCGATGGCGACAAGGAAGTCCTCAAGACCGAGACCAAGGTCGCGGCCGGCGCCGCGCGCACCGTCTCGCTGAACGCGACCGTCCCCGGCGTACGCCAATGGACCGCCGAGACCCCGAACCTCTACACCCTGCTGGTCGAGTTGCTCGACGCCAAGGGCGAGGTCGTCCAGGCCACGCCCCAGCGCATCGGCTTCCGCACCGTCGAGATTAAGGACGGCCGGGTGGCGGTCAACGGCCGCCCGATCGTCATCCGCGGCGTCAATCGCCACGAGCACGACCCGGAGACCTTCCACGTTATCTCCGAGGCCTCGATGCGTCGCGACATCGAGCTGATGAAGAAGGCCAACATCAACGCCGTGCGCACGGCCCATTACCCCAACGCCGAGCTCTGGTACGCCCTCGCCGACGAGTATGGCCTCTACGTCATGGACGAGGCCAATATCGAGAGCCACGCCTATATGGGTTGGGGCAACGCCGATCCCGACCAGCGGGCCAAGCGCCAGATCGGCTTCGATCCGGCCTGGGAAAGCGCCCATGTCGACCGGGTGATCAACATGGTCGAGCGCGACAAGAACCACCCCTCGGTGATCTTCTGGTCGCTCGGGAACGAGGCCGGCATCGGCCAGAACTTCGAGAAGGCCGCCGCGGCCGCCCGCAAGCGCGATCCCAGCCGCCTGATCTCCTATCTCGGCTGGGGCGCGCGCCCCTGGGAGCACGTGCCCAACACTTACGTCGACATCTACGCCCCGATGTACGACGACGTGACCAAGATGGTGGACTGGGCGACCGACCCCACCCGCACCCAGCCGATGATCCAGTGCGAATACGCCCACATGCAGGGCAATTCGGGCGGCAATCTGAAGGACTACTGGGACACCATCTACAGGTACGACAAGCTGCAGGGCGGCTTCATCTGGGACTGGGTCGACCAGTCGATGTACCGCTACACCAAGGACGGTCGCCGCTATTGGGGCGACGGCGGTGAGTATGGTCCCAATCCCGGCGGCGAGATCGAGTTCGGCGACGGCGTGATCCAGCCGGACCGCACGCCCAATCCCCAGTTCTACGAAGTCCGCAAGGTGCTCTCGCCGATCCAGTTCGGCGGTTTCGATCCGGCGACCGGCAAGCTGACAGTGACCAACCGCCACGACTTCCGCGACCTGTCGGGCTTCGACTTCGAGTGGGTGCTGGAAGGCGACGGCGTCGAGGTCGCCTCGGGCGCCCTGCCGGCTCTGTCGACCAAGGCTCGGGGCGTCGAGACCCTCACCCTGCCGCTACCGGCGATCGCGACCAAGCCGGGCGTGGAATATCTCGTCACCGTCCGCGCCAAGGCCAAGGCAGGCGCCGTGCCGATGACCCCGGCCGGCTTCGTGGTCGGCTGGGAACAGTTCGCGGTCTCCGCCACGCCCAAGCCGGCCATCGCCCGCTCGGGCGCGGTGGCGCTCGCGGACGGCAAGGACGCCGTCACCCTTTCGGCGGCCGGCGCCACGCTGAAGATCGATCGCGCCACAGGCCTCGTCACCGCCTACAGCAAGGACGGCGTCGTCCTCGCCAAGGGCGGCCAGCCGAACTTCTTCCGGGCCGAGACCGACAACGACGCCGGCACCGGCCTGTCGGCCCAGCAACGCCCCTGGCAGGTGATGACCCAGCAGCGCCAGTTGCGCTCGGTGACCACGCGCGCCACCGCTGACGGCGCCGATGTGGTCGTGACCTATGGACTGGGCGCGGGCGCGGCGAAGTTCGTCACCACCTACGCCATGGCCGGCGACGGCTCGGTGGCGGTGACCGGCGACCTCACCCCGCTGAAAGACGACCTGCCACCCCCGGTGCGCGTGGGCCTGTGGTTCACGGTCCCCTCAAGCCTCAAGACCGTCGAATGGTACGGCCGCGGCCCGCACGAAACCTATGTCGACCGCTACACCTCGGCCCCTATCGGCCTTTGGCGCGGCGCGGTGGCCGACCAGAACCACGACTACATGCGGCCCCAGGACACCGGCAACAAGATCGACGTCCGCTGGCTGGAACTGTCTGGGAACGGCCAAGGCCTGCGGGTCGCCGGCGACAAGCCGCTGATGACCACCGCCCTCGCCTTCCCCTACGAGGACCTCTATCGCCGTCCGCCAGGGACCTGGAAATCCACCGACATCGTGCCCCACGGTGACGGGACCCTGCTGGTCGACGCCGCCCAGTGGGGCATTGGCGGCGACACCACCTGGAACGGCTTTGGCCTGCCGCACATGAAGTACCGCACGCGGCTGGAGCCCACCCGGGTCAGCTTCCGCCTCGAGCCGTTCAGCGGCGACGGGACGACACCCGACAAGGCCCATCCCGCCGAAGCCACGCCGCCGCAATAGCCGTCCGCATGACCATCGCCTCGATTGCCGAAGCCGGCGAGTCCAAGGAGTTCCCCATGAAGCGTCTCGCCCTCTCGCTCGCCGTCCTGCTGGCCGGATCGGCGCTCGCCAGCGCCGCCCTGGCCGGCGAACCGATCAGCCCGCGCTTCAACGCCGACCCGTCGCCGCACGCCTTCAAGGGCGGCTACTACCTCTACGCCACCGACGACGCCTCCAACTCGGGCAAGTACTGGGACTCCACGACCTGGCGGCTCTACACCTCCAAGGACCTCAAGACTTGGAAGGACGGCGGCGCGTTCCTGGGGGTCACGGTGTTCAAGTGGGCCAAGCCCGACGCCAAGGCCTGGGCGCCCGAGGCGGCCTATCGCGACGGCAAGTACTACTTCTACGCCCCCGTCGGCGGCGACAAGATCGGGGTGGCGGTGGCCGACCGTCCGGAGGGGCCGTTCGTCGACGCCATCGGCGCGCCTCTGGTCGACAAGGCCCGCGACGCCAACGCCGGCGCCGAGCCGATCGACCCACAGGTGCTGATCGACGACGACGGCCAAGCCTACATGCTGTTTGGCACCCGCGTGCCGAAGATCGTCAAGCTGGGCAAGGACATGAAGAGCCTGGCCGGCCCGATCCAGGACATCGCCGTCACCGGCTTCCCGACCGACGATCCGAAGAAGAAGTACGGAGAGGCTCCGTTCCTGCACAAGCGCAAGGGCCTCTACTATTTCAGCTTCTCGACCGGCTGGCCGGGCCAGATCGTCTATGCGACCTCGAAGACGCCGCTGGGCCCCTACGCCTATCGCGGCGTGATCTTCGACTACCTGAAGATCTCGACCAACCACCAGGCCATCCTGCAGGACAAGGGCAAGACCTGGTTCTTCTATCACGACAACCTGCTGCCCGGAGGCGGCGACCACCGCCGCTCGATCGCCATCGAGCCGCTGACCTACGGTCCCGACGGCGCGATCGTGGAAGTGCGCCCCGGGAAGAAAGCGCCGTGAAGGGCAAGGCGCGACGTCCGTACCGAGCGCTGACCGCCGCCCTGTTCCTGGGTCTGATGGCTCCCAGCCTGGCGGCGGCGCAGACGGCGCCCAAGCCGCTTTACCGGGATCCGGTGCTGGACGGGGCGGCCGACGTGTCGATCGTCTGGGACCGCGCGGCGCATCTGTGGACGATGTTCTACACCAACCGGCGGGCCACCCTGCGTCTGCCCGACCCGGCTGACGTCGCCTGGGTGCACGCCACCCCGATCGGCGTGGCGACCTCCGCGGATGGCGTGACCTGGCGCTACAAGGGAACCGCGACCTTCCCGCAGGCCTGCACGGGCGTGACCCTTTGGGCGCCGGAGCTGTTCTACGAGCAAGGCGTCTACCACCTGTGGCTCACCATCGTGCCCGGCGTTCACCACCGCTGGGGCGAGCCCGGCGCGACGACGAAGATCGTGCACCTGACCAGCGCCGACCTTTCCGACTGGACCTGCGGCGAGACGCTCGACCTGGGCTCCGACCTGGTCATCGACGCCTCGGTCGTGCGGCTGAAGGACCGCTATCGCCTGTATTATCGGGACTCTCGGCCCAAAACCCGCCTCAAGGCCGTCGACAGCCAGGACCTGAAGACCTGGACGCCCGCGCCGGAAGGCGACATCACGAAGGGCGCGGCCGAGGGTCCCAAGGTCTTTCGCTTCAAGGGGCGCTGGTGGCTGATCGCCGACGTCTGGAAGGGCCTGCTTGTGCTCCAGTCCAAGGACGGGCTGCACTGGACCGAGCAGGCCGATCGGCTGCTGCAGACCCCAGGCGCGCTGCCGACCGATCGCGGCATCGGCCAACATCCCGACGTCGTGGTCAACGGCGGACGGGCCTTCATCTACTACTTCGTGCACCAGGGCGCCGAGCCGGAAGCGAAGGACGATCCCTACTGGAAGCAGAGGACGGTCATCCAGGTGGCGGAGCTGAAGCTCGTCGGGGGCCGCTTAACGGTCGATCGCGACGCGCCGGTGAAGTTCCGGCTACGGCCGCCGCGTCGGTAGCGGGGTCGGCGACGACCGGGCGAAAACCTCGTCCTTCGACAGGCTCGGGATGAGGTTTTTCCAGCGCCGCAGTCTGCAATGGTCCTCATCCTGAGCTTGTCGAAGGACGGGGACCACGCAGTGTGGTTGGAGGCGAGCCCCTCTCACCGCATGGTCGGGATGACGAAGCTCTGGTCGAGCACCGCGCCGCCCTTGGGCCAGCGTTGGGTGACGGTCTTGGTGCGGGTGTAGAAGCGCACGCCGTCCAGGCCGTACTGGTTGAGGTCGCCGAAGCCCGAACGCTTCCAGCCGCCGAAGCTGTGATAGGCCACGGGCACCGGGATCGGCACGTTGATGCCGACCATGCCGACCTCGACCTGATCGGCGAACTCGCGCGCGGCGTCGCCGTTGCGGGTGAAGATGGCCACGCCGTTGCCGTACTGGTGGCGCGAGGCCAGATGGATCCCCTCCTCAAGGCTCTCGGCGCGGACCATCTGCAGCACCGGGCCGAAGATCTCGTCCTGATAGGAGCGGCTGGTCGGCTTGACGTGGTCGAACAGGGTCGGACCGACGAAGAAGCCGTCCTCGTGGCCCTGCAGGGCGAAGCCGCGACCATCGACGACCAGTTCAGCGCCCTCCTCGACGCCCAGCTGGATGTAGTTCTCGATCCGCGCCTTGTGGGCGGCGCTGACGACCGGGCCGTAGTGGGCGTCCTTGTCCGTGCTGACGCCGACGCGCAGGGAGCCGATCGCGGCGACCAGCTTCTCGCGCAGGGCGACGGCGGTCTTCTCGCCGACCGGCACGACCACCGGCAGGGCCATGCAGCGCTCGCCGGCCGAGCCGTAGGCCGCGCCGATGATGTCGGCGGTGGCCTGGTCGAGATCGGCGTCAGGCAGCACGACCCCATGGTTCTTGGCGCCGCCCATGGCCTGGACCCGCTTGCCGGCCGCGCCGGCGCGCTGGAAGACCGACTGGGCGATGTCGGAACTGCCCACGAAGCTGACGGCCTTGATGTCCGGATGGTCGAGGATGCCCTCGACGCAGTCCTTGTCGCCCTGGACGACGTTGAGAACGCCCGGCGGCAGGCCGGCCTTGATCATCAGTTCGGCCAGGCGCACCGGCACCGACGGATCGCGCTCGGACGGCTTGAGGATGAAGGCGTTGCCGCAGGCGATGGCCGGACCGAACATCCACATCGGGATCATGGCCGGGAAGTTGAACGGGGTGATGCCCGCGACCACGCCCAGCGGCTGACGCATGGAATAGACGTCGATGCCGGGGCCAGCGCCTTGCGTATACTCGCCCTTCAGCAGGTGAGGAATTCCGCAAGCGAACTCAATGACTTCCAGGCCGCGCTGAATGTCGCCCTTGCTGTCGGCGATGACCTTGCCGTGCTCGGCCGACAGCAGGTGGGCCAGCTCCTCCATATGGATTTCCAGCAGGCGCTTGAACTCGAACATCACCCGGGCGCGGCGCTGGGGATTGGTCGCGGCCCAGGCCGGCTGGGCGGCCTTGGCGTCGGCGATGGCGGCGTTCAGCTCCTCGGCCGAGGCCAGGGCGACGCGGGCCTGCACCTTACCGGTGTTGGGATCGAAGACCTCGCCGAAACGGCCGGACGCGCCCTCGACGGCGGCGCCGCCGACGAAGTGGGGAATACTGCGCATCAAGCGCTCCTTGTCGATGTCGCCGAGGATCATGGCTTGCGCACGATCCAGTCGTGGGCCGGGTCGTTGCGGAAGATCCACTTCCGGTGCGGGCCGGCCATGACGTTGAGATAATAGAGGTCGTAGCCGTGCGGGGCCCCGACCGGGTGATAGCCGCGCGGCACCATGACCACGTCGCCGTCCTGCACGCAGACCGTCTCGTCGAGGCTGCGGTCGTCGGTGTAGACGCGCTGGAAGGCGAAGCCCTGCGGCGGGTTCAGGCGGTGATAGTAGGTCTCCTCCAGCGCCGTCTCCTCGCCTTCGCTGGCGGTGTCGTGCTTGTGCGGCGGATAGCTGGACCAGTGGCCGCCCGGCGTGATCACCTCGACCACCAGCAGCCCGTCGGCCGGCGCGGTCTCGGGCAGGATGTTGCGGACGTGGCGGACGTTAGTCCCCTGCCCCCGCACCTCGCGCGGCATGTCGGCCTCGGCGATCAGACGGATCTGGCCGCCGGGCTTGCCCGGAGCCGTGCACAGGGCCAGTTCGACGTCGGTGGCCGCGACGACCGCATAGGCGGCGCCGGCCGGGACATAGACCGCGCCCGGGGCCTTGTCCTCGAACACGCTGGCGCGGCCGCCGATCTTGCCGAAGGCGACGCCCTCGGCGCTGACCTCGGCGGCCCCGCTCATGATCACCACACAGGTTTCGCGGTCGGGCTCGACGCCGTCGAAGGTCTCGCCAGCGGCCAGCTTGATCACCCGGAAGCCGACATGGCTCCAGCCGGCGCTTTGCGGCGTGACTTCGAGCACCGAGCCGTCGGCGTCGGGCGCGTGGGGGCGGACGAGCAGCCGGCTCATCACGCCGCCCTCAAGCCCGCCGAAGCCGCCTCACGTTTCAGGGTCGCCAGGCCGATCTCGCCGTACTGGCGGGGATTGGCGATGGCCGGATCCTGCTCGGCCTCGACGATGATCCAACCGGAATAGCCGATCTCGGCGAGAGCCTGCATGACGGCGGCGTAGTCGAGCGAACCGTCGCCCGGCGCGGTGAACATGCCGGCCAGCACGCCTTCGAGGAAGCTGCCGCCGTCCTGCGAGATCACCTTGCGGAAGACGTCGCCACGGATGTCCTTGCAGTGCACGTGGGCGACGCGCTCGGGGTGATTGCGGATGATCGAGACGGGATCGAGGCCGCCAAGGGCCGCATGACCGGTGTCGACGGTCAGGCCAACCGACGGGCCGGTGTTGGCCAGGAAGGCGTCCAGGTCCTCGGGCCGCTCGACGACGGTGCCCAGGTGATGGTGATAGGCGAACTTCAGGCCCTGGGCCTGGATGTAGTCGGCCACCTGCGTGAGGCGCGCGCCGAATTCCTTCCAGCCCTCGGCGTCGAGGCGCGGCGTGGCCGATAGGGCCTGGGAGCGGTCGCCGTGGATGGCGTTGCTGGTCTCGGCGTGGACGAAGACAGTACAGCCCATGGCCTTCAGCAGCGACAGGTGCGGTTGCAGCGCCGCGATCTCGTCCTGCGCCGACTGGACCAGCAGGTTGCCGCTGTACCAGCCGCCGACGAGGTCGAGGCCGTAGCGGTCGAGCAGCGGCTTCAACACCGCAGGGTCGCGCGGGAAGACGCCGCCCAGTTCGACGCCGGAAAAGCCGATGGCCTGACAGTCGGCCAGCACGCTTTCCAGCGGGGTGTCGCCGCCCAGTTCGGGCATGTCGTCGTTGATCCAGGCGATGGGGCTCACGCCGAAACGGATGGTCATGGGTCAGTCCCCTGTACGCTGCTGCTTGATCTTGTCTTCGTAGTCGGCGCGGGCCGCGTTGACGGCCGGACGCACCGAGACCTCGGGCACGGCCACGTCCCACCAGGCGCCGCCCGGCGTGGTGGGCGCCGGGTCGGTGTCGATGACCACGACATAGGTCCGCTCGCTGGCCTTGGCGCGTTGCAGCGCGGCTTCCAGTTCGGCCAGGCTGGCCACCTTCTCCGACCGCGCGCCGAGGCTCGCGGCATGGGCGGCGAAGTCGATGTCGGGCAAGGTCTCGTGGACGGTATCGGCCAGCAGGTTGTTGAACGCCGCCCCGCCCGTGGCCGCTTGCAGGCGGTTGATGCAGCCGAAGCCGCGGTTGTCGAGCACGGTGACGATCAGCTTGGCGCCCAGCATCACCGAGGTGGCGAGCTCGGAATTGAGCATCAGGTAGCTGCCGTCGCCGACCATCACGTGGACCTCGCGATCTGGCGCGGCCATCTTCACGCCGACGGCGCCGGCGATCTCGTAGCCCATGCACGAGAAGCCGTATTCGACGTGATAGCCGCCGGGCCGGCGCGTGCGCCACAGCTTGTGCAGCTCGCCCGGCAGGCCGCCGGCGGCGCAGACCACCACGCTGTCGTCGGACGAGGCCCGCCACACCGCGCCCAGCACCTGGGCGTCGGTCGGCAGCGGCCGGTCGTCGGACGCCGTCGCGGCGTCGAAGATCGCGTTCCAGCCGGCGACCCCGCCAGTCGCCTCTGCGGTCCAGCCGTCCGGCGCGCGCCAGCCGTCCAAGGCTTCGGCGAGCGCTTCGACCACCGCCTTGGCGTCACCGACGACGCTGACCGCACCGTGCTTGTGGGCGTCGTGCGGGGCCACGTTGACCTGCACCAGCTTGCGGCCTTCGGCCCCGAACAGGGCGCGGGAGCCGCTCGTGAAGTCCTGCAGGCGCGTGCCGATGCCGACGACGAGGTCGGCCTGCTCGGCGGCGGCGACGGCGGCGCTCGTACCGGTGACACCGATCGCGCCCAGGTTCAGGGGATGATCCCAGGCCAGGTCCCCCTTCCCGCCCTGTGTCTCGGCGACCGGCAGGCCGGCGGCGGAGACGAGGTGGGCGAGCGCTCCTTCGGCGCGGGCGTAGAGCACCCCGCCTCCGGCCACGACCAGCGGCCGCTTCGCAGCCTTGATCAGGGCGACGAGATCGGCCAGTTCGCGCGGATCGGGACGCGGCGCGCGGATGCGCCAGACCTTCCTGGCGAAGAAGGCTTCCGGATAGTCGAAAGCCTCGGCCTGGACGTCCTGGCAGAAGGCCAGGGTCGCGGGGCCGCAGGTCGCCGGATCGAGCATGGTCGCAAGCGCCCGCGGCAGGGCGTCGAGGATCTGCTCGGGCCGGGTGATGCGGTCGAAATAGCGCGAGACCGGCCGGAAGCAGTCGTTGGCGCTGACCGTGGCGTCGCCGAAGTCCTCGATCTGCTGGAGGACGGGATCGGGCCGGCGGCTGGCGTAGACGTCACCGGGCAGGAACAGCACCGGCAGGCGGTTCACATGCGCCAGGGCGGCGGCGGTGACCATGTTGGTCGCGCCCGGCCCGATCGAGGTGGTGCAGACCATGGCCCGCTCGCGCCGCGACTGCTTGGCGAAGGCGATGGCGGCGTGGGCCATGCCCTGCTCGTTGTGGGCGCGCCAGGTCGGCAGCACGTCGCGAGCGCCGTGCAGGGCCTCGCCCAGGCCCGCGACATTGCCGTGGCCGAAGATCGCCCAGACCCCGGCGAAGTAAGGGAGCACGCCCTCGCCGGTCTCGACATGCTGCTGCGAGAGCCAACGGACGGTCGCCTGGGCGGCGGTAAGACGGATCACGGCCATTACGCGGCTTTCTCGGCGGCGCTCCGCAGACGCTTCCAGGCGTCCACCAGCACCTTGAACTTGCTCACCAGGGCGGCGACGGCCGCTTCGTCGTCGATGCGGCCGGCCAGCCAATCGCGAGCCACATCGTAGAAGATGGTCCGCCCCACGGCGAAGCCCTTCACGATCGGGAACGGCGCGACGACCTCGAACGAGGCGACGAGTTCGGCCTCCGGCGCCGACAGCCCCAGCAGCACCACGCCGCGGCAGAGCGGGTCGTTCTCGCGGATGGCGATCTCGATCTCGCGCCAGGCGGCCGGATCGGTCAGGGGCTCCAGCTTCCACCAGTCGGGGCGGATGCCCAGGTCGTAGAGCCGGCGCACGCCGCGCGCCACGGTGCGGCTGTCGCTCTGCATGCCGGGCGGCAGGATCAGCTCGAGCAGCAGTTCGTGGCGCGTCTTGCGACAGGCGTCGAACAACCGCAGCAGCTGCCGCTCCTGGCGCTCGCGCAGTTCGACCTCGTCGTCGGGGTGATAGAAGACCAGGCACTTGACGATCTGGTTGGCCGGCCACTCGACCAGCTCCGTGGCCACGTCGGCCGAGCTTTCGAACTCCAGCGGCCGCGACTTGGGAAGCTCGATCGGGCGGGCGATCCAGTAGTCGTGGTCGGCGGCCTGCGCCAAGGCGTCGAACCCGAAACGGCCGTCCAAGAGCAAGCCGAAGCGGCTCTCGTCGCCGCCGGCCACCGCCTCGACCGCGCGCAGGGCCAGGGTCTTGAAGTGCGGAATGCGTTCGGGATCGCCGCCCGTCTCGGCGATGAGGTCGAGGAACTGGCTGCGATGGTCGACGGCCAGGACGGTCAGCTCGTCATAGACCCGGTCGCGGGTGGTGGCCCAGTGGATGTGCTCCAGCTCTACGTCCTCGCGCAGGCGGAACGGTCGCTCGCGGTCGGACAGGAAGGCCTCCAGCTCGACCCAGGTCGGCATGGCCGGGGTGCAGCCGTGGCGCGAGACGACGATGGCCCCGCAGGCGTTGCCCCACTCGCAGCAGGTCTCGACGCTTTCGCCGCGCAGCCAGCCTCGCAGGAAGCCGGCCATGAAGGCGTCGCCGGCCCCCAGAACGTTGAACACCTCGACCTTGAACCCGCGCGCACTGACGCCCTCGTCCAGGCTGTCGGGGATAGCACCCGGGAAAGCCACGCAGCCGTCGGGCCCGCGCTTGCAGACCAGCAGCGCGCCAGGGGCTCCGCAGCGGATCGCGCGCAGGGCGGCGATGGTGTCGGTCGAGCCGCCAAGGATGTGGATCTCCTCCTCGGTGCCGACGATCAGGTCGCAGAGGGCCACGACCTCCTGCAGCTTCTCGGTGACCTGCCGGTTCTCGACGAAACGGTTCTCGCCGGCGTCCTTGCCGGCCAGCCCCCACAGCACGGGGCGGTAGTCGATGTCGAAGACCACCCGGCCGCCGGCCGCCTTCACCGCGCGGGCAGCCTTCAGGCTGGTCTCGTAGACATTGGGCTGCGACAGGTGGGTGCCGTTGATCAGCACCGCGCCGGCCCTAGCGATCCAGGCCTCGTCGACGTCGGAGGGCAGCAGCGCCATGTCGGCGCAGTTCTCGCGATAGAAGATCAGGGGAAAATTGACCCGGTCGCGGATGCCCAGGATCACCAGGGCGGTCAGGCGGTCGGGGTCAGACAGCACGCCGGCGACGTCGACGCCCTCGCGGACCAGCTGCTCGCGGATGAAGCGGCCCATGTGGTCGGAGCCGACCCTCGTCAGCAGGCCCGTCTTCAGGCCCAGGCGGGCGCCGCCCGCGGCGGTGTTGGTCGGACTGCCGCCCAGATACTTGGCGAAGGAGGACATGTCCTCCAGCCGGCCGCCGGTCTGCTGGCCGTACAGGTCGACGGAAGAACGGCCGACGGTGATGAGATCAAGGGCCTTTTCGTCGTGCGCCATTCCGGTTCCACGCTACTTTTTTCTGACCGACCTCCCCGTCGGCGCCATGTAACGCATATTCCAAGCTTCCAAATCTCGCAACATTCATTTCATTTTTGAGCGAGAATGGAACGCACGGTTCAGCCGGCCTTGCGCTTCCTGCCCTTTTCCCTGTTGGCCTCGAAGGCGAAGCCGATCACCAGGGCCTGGGCCAGGCAGATCGAGGCGGCCAGGGAGCGGAAGGTCCGCACCTCGGACTCGCGCACGTGCAGCACCAGTTCGGCCGGCTTGGCGATCGGGCTGACCAGGCTGTCGCTGATCGACAGCACCTTGGCCTCGCGCTGCACCGCCATCTCGACGGCCTGCACCGTCTCCTCGGCATAGGGGTGGTAGCTGACGGCGATCAGCAGGTCCTTGGGGCCGATCGTCTGGACCTGCTGCTTGGTCAGGCCCGCCACGCCGTCGATGAACAGGGTGCGCTTGTTCACCTGCTGCAGCGAATAGGCCAGATAGGAGGCCACCGGGAACGAGCGGCGGAAGCCGACCACATAGACCGTCTCGGCCTTGTCGATCAGGGCGACGGCCTTGGCCATGTCGGCTTCGCTGACCGTCTGACCCAGGTTCTGCAGGGCCAGGGTGTTGCCCTCGACGAACTCCGACAGCACGTCGGCGCCGCTCTCGGGTTTACGCGCCACGGCTTCGTTGAAGTGGCGCACGCGCTCGCCATAGCCCAGGGCCGAATGCCCCGACAGCAGGCCGTCGCGGAACAGCCGCTGCATCTGGCTGGCGCCGGGGAAGCCGAAGGTCTTGGCGAAGCGCACGATGGCCGAGGGCTGAACGCCGCATCGCTCGGAGATCACCGCCAGGGTCTCCAGGGCCATCTCGTTGGGCTCGTCCAGCACGTAGCGGGCGATCTGCTGCAAACGCTTGCTGAGCGTCTCGTAGCGTTCGAGGATCGCCGCCCGCAGCTCGTCCGCGCTGGTGGGGGCGTTCGCCGCCATGATTTCGTCCGTCATCCGCGCCCCACAGTCCGATCGGTCAAATTAGAATATCCGTTCCGTGTATGAACGCCAGGGTTCAACTTACGACCAGGAATTCCACTTTACCCGTAGAGGGAATTTTTATTCCAGGCTACAGGAACACGAAGTCCCGGCCGCGTCATGAGCCGGACGAGGGAGCGATCATGGTCGAGACGACGCGATCGAACGGTCAGGCGACGGACACGCCGCCCGCTCCTGCGCTCAATCCACCGAGACCTTGAAGGTTCCCATGCACGACATCGCCATCCTCGGCGCGGGCCGCATCGGCCGCATCCACGCCAAAAACGTCGCCGGCCAGGCAGGCCTGCGGCTGAAGCATGTGGTGGATCCCGTCGCCGAGGCGGCCGAGGCGCTGGCGGCCGAGACCGGCGCCCAGGTCTCCGATCTCGACACGGCGCTGAACGATCCGTCGGTGGCCGGGGTGATCATCGCCAGTTCGACCGACACCCACCTCGACTACAGCCTGAAGGCCGTGGCGGCGGGCAAGGCGGTGTTCTGCGAGAAGCCGATCGACCAGGAGCTGGCCCGCGCCCGCTCGGCCGCCGCCGAACTGGGCGCGCCCGGCGTGAAGCTGTTCCTGGGCTTCAACCGCCGCTTCGACCCCAGCTTCCAGGCCCTGCAGGCGCGCCTGGCGGCCGGCGCGGTCGGCGCGCTGGAGACGGTGCACATCACCAGCCATGACCCGGCCCCACCGCCGGTCGCCTACGTCAAGGTGTCGGGCGGCCTCTTCAAGGACATGGCGATCCACGACTTCGACATGGCCCGCTGGCTGCTGGACGAGCCGGTGACCGAGGTGTTCGCCGCCGCCAGCTGCCTGGTCGATCCGGCCATCGGCGAGGCCGGCGACGTCGACACCGCCAAGATCCTGCTGCGCACCGCCTCGGGCAAGATCTGCATGATCAGCAACAGCCGCCGCAGCGGCTACGGCTACGACCAGCGCATCGAGGCCTTCGGCTCCAAGGGCTTGGTCCGGGCCGACAACGTCACCGAGAGCACAGTCTCGGTCTGGGGCGAGGCCGGCGCGGCCAGCGACGCCTTCCAGAACTTCTTCCTCGACCGCTACGCCGAAGCCTATCGCCGGGAGATGGCGCACTTCGCCCAGATCATCCGCAGCGAGGCCCTGCCCGCGATCGGCTATGCCGACGGCGTCGAGGCCCTGGCCCTGGCCGAGGCGGCCGGCCAGTCGGCCCGGACGGGTCAGGTGGTCAAGCTGTAGGACGGATCGATCTTGATCCGCCATGCGTGGTCATCGTCCTTCGACAAGCTCAGGATGAGGACCATTGCAGCCTCAGACGCCAGAAAAACCTCTTCCTGAGCCTGTCGAAGGACGAGGTTTTCGCCCCCGCTAGAACTCCAGCTGCAAGCGGGCCTGGGCGACGGTGAAGTCGGCGTCCAGTTGGGAGCCGGCGATCAGGCGGTTGTCGATGGTCGCCCGCGTCAGGTTCCCGGTCAGGCGCACATAGGAATAGGGATACCAGTTGGCGCCGAGGGTGACGGCCTTGTAGGTCCCTGCCGTCGAGAGGCCGGTCTGCGAGGCCAGCGAGGCGACGCCGTTGGCCGCCATGTCGCTGAAATCGGCATAGTCGTAGCGGGCGGCGAACTCCAGCGCGCCCAGGCCGCCCTTGTCGAGCGGATGGGCGACCTTGATCCGGCCGAACGAGCCGTTGGGATTGTAGGGTCGCGTCTCGCCGGTCGCGAACCAGCTGGCCGAGGCGTAGGCGGTGACGATGTCGAAGTCCGGCCCGCCCAGGGTGGAGCTGAGATTGGTGGCGATGCGGTCGACCTTGATCCGGGCCGCCTCGCCTTGCAGTGACAGCGCCCGATGGATCCAGGCGGCCTCGATCCCCAGCGTGGTGTCGCCGTCGCCGACCGCGCCGGTCGAGAACAGGGTCGCGCCGGACGAGGTCTGGGACCTGAAGGCGGTGTTGGCCGCCGCCGAATAGGTGAAGCCGGTCTCCCCTCCCCGATCGCGGCGGCGCAGCCAGGCGCCCAGGTGCAGGCGGTCGGCTTCGGAAAGCTGCGGCGACCAGGTGGCGCGAACGGTGGCGCCCAGGCGCTCGACGGCCTGGTTGGGATCGTAGCCGCCCGTGGCGTCGGTCTTGTTGATGTTGTCGCCCTGTAAGGCGCCCCACAGCGACCAGTTGGTCCCCGTGCGCACGGCCTCCAGCGACAGGGCGTAGCCGGCGTCGATCACGTCGCCATAGGCGCCCCGTTCCATGAAGGTGATCGACTTGAACGAGGTCAGGCCCTCCAGCGAAGCGGCTTTCTGGTTGCCGGCCAGCAGCGAGGTCTGGGCGTCGAGCTTGTACTCGATGATGGCATCGTCCCAGCTCCAGGCGCCGCCGCTGACCGCGCCGCCTTCCAGGCGATAGCCCCAGCGGCCGGTCTGTCCCTCGACGCCCAGGAACAGCTGCCGGGCCTTGAACTGGCGGGCGTGATAGTCGGCGACGCCGTCGCGCTCGGCGACCGCATCGACGGCGTCCAGCAGGATGCGGCCGCGCAGCTTGAAGGTCGAACCCGAGGCGTCGGTAAAGCGGGGCGAGTTCTCCCAGCGGACGGTCTCGACGGCCGGCTTCGGCGGGGCCGCCGGGGCGGTCGGCAGGGTTGCGACCGGCGCGGGCGTGGGCGCGGCGGTAGCGACAGCGGACTGGCGTTCCAGGACGTCGATCCGCGCTTGCAGCAGCTGGATCTGAGTCTTGAGGGCGGCGAGATCGGCGTCCTCGGCGCGGGCGGCGCCGGCGAAGCCGACGGCCACGAGGGCCGTGGTGGCGAAGAGAATGCGCATGGGCGTGGGTTCCCGCTCCCGCTTTGCGCGGGAGGAAGAGGAAGGAAAGGGGCCGCCGCGTCGGCGGCCCGGCTGCCTGGAAGGATCGTTACTCGGCCGCGGCCGGAACCGGCTCGACGTCGGACGGCACGGCGTGACCGGCCAGGGCGGCGTCGAGGGCTTCCTTGTCGAGAGCCTTTTCCCAGCGGCTGACGACGATGGTGGCCACGGCGTTGCCGATGAAGTTGGTCAATGCCCGGCATTCGCTCATGAACCGGTCGACGCCGAGGATCAGGGCCATGCCGGCCACCGGCACCGAGGGCACCACCGAAAGGGTGGCGGCCAGGGTGATGAAGCCTGCCCCGGTGACGCCCGCCGCGCCCTTGGACGACAGCATGGCCACGGAGAGCAGCAGCAGTTGGTCGCCCAGCGACAGGTGCACGCCCGTGGCCTGGGCGATGAACAGCGCCGCCAGGGTCATGTAGATGTTGGTGCCGTCGAGATTGAACGAATAGCCGGTCGGGACCACCAGGCCGACGACGGGCTTGGCGCAGCCGGCGCGCTCCAGCTTGTCGATCAGGCTGGGCAGGGCCGATTCCGACGAGCTGGTGCCCAGCACCAGCAGCAGCTCACTCTTCAGGTAGCGGATCAGCTTGAGGATCGAGAAGCCGTTGAACCGGGCCACCGCGCCCAGGATCACCACGACGAAGATGATCGAGGTGGCGTAGAACGTCCCGACCAGGGCGGCGAGGTTCACCACCGAGCCGATGCCGTACTTGCCGATGGTGAAGGCGAAGGCCCCGAAGGCGCCGATCGGGGCGGCCTTCATCAGGATGCCGACCAGGCGGAAGAAGGCGTGGGCGATCGACTCCAGCAGATCGACGACCGGCTGGCCCTTGTCGCCGACCAGCACCAGGGCGACGCCGAACAGGATCGAGAAGAACAGCACCTGCAGGATGTCGCCATCCGCGAAGGCGCCCGTGACCGTGGCGGGAATGATGTTGCTGAGAAAGCCGACGATGGTCGTCTCGTGGGCCTTGGCGGCGTAGCTGGCGACCTTCTCGCTGTGCAGCGTGGCCGGATCGATGTTCATGCCCGCGCCCGGATGGACGATGTTGCCCACCACCATGCCCAGCACCAGGGCCAGGGTGGAGAAGGTCAGGAAGTAGGCGAAGGCTTTCAGCACCACCCGCCCGAACTTGCCCAGGTCGCGCATGCCGGCGATGCCGGTGACGACGGTGAGGAAGATCACCGGAGCGATGACCATCTTCACCAGCTTGATGAAGGCGTCGCCCAGCGGCTTGAGGCTCTCGCCGAAGCCCGGCCAGAAGTGGCCGATCAGGGCGCCGGCGGCGATGGCGACCAGCACCTGGACGTAGAGATGCGTGTACCAGGGACCGGGGCGCGGCGGGGCCGCGGCGGACGGGGCTTGCGGGATCATCTGGCGGGCTCCTGGGCTCGTTTCCTCGCGCGTCCTTGCAGGTCGGGCGCTTAGACCAAGAGTGGCGCAGGATGGTCAGGACGGGAGTCCGCGATCCGATAAAATCCGTAAAGCCATGAATAACTGAAAGAATAGCCCGATACGGGCTCGCTTCGACGCGATGCGCCGTGCCATAGTCCGCCCAGCTCGGATCCATATTGTGTGGAATATGGCACAACCCAAGTCGATCGCACCGGAAGCGCTCTCCGCGTCAGGCCCTGTTGTATCGAGATCCCGACTGGTGGTGTTCACCCTGGTCGCGGCGGCGATCGGCGCGCTCCTGGTCTGGTCGGTCGGAGCCCTGGTCGAGCAGCGGGCGATGACAGCCCTGCGCGCGCGGGCAAGCGCTTCGGCGGCGCTGCACGCGGCGGTGCTGCGCAGCGAACTCGACAAGCAGCGGGCCCTGCCCCTGGTCCTGGCCGACGACGCCGACCTGGAGGCCGCGCTCGCCAGCCGCTCTCCCGCCAAGCTGGAAGCCTTGTCGCGCAAGCTGGAGACGCTGGGCGTCCAGGCGCGCGCCGCGGCGGTCTATGTCATCGCGACCGACGGCGTGACTGCGGCCGCCAGCAACTGGCGGCTGCCGACCAGCTTCGTCGGCTCCAACTACGGCTTTCGCCCCTATTTCGCGCAGGCCCTGCGCAGCGGCTACGCTGAACAGTTCGCCCTGGGCACGGTCAGCCGCAAGCCCGGCCTCTACCTCGCCCGCCGCGTTGATGGCCCAACGGGTCCGCTGGGCGTCGTCGTGGTCAAGCTGGAGTTCGACGGCGTCGAGGCCGCCTGGCGGGCCATCGGCGAGCCGGCCTTCGTGGTGGACCGCCAGGGGCTGGTGCTGATCACCAGCCAGCCCGAATGGCGCTTCCTCGCCCGTGATCCCCTGCCGCAGGCCAGACGCGACGCCCTGCGCGCCGGAGGCCAATATGGCGGAGCGACCTTCGCTCCCCTGCCCCTGCGCCAGAAGTCCGGCGCCGTGGCCCGGACCGATACGCCCCGCGCCGAGCGCCAGATCGAGACCCGCCTGCCCGATATCGCCCCCGGCTGGACGCTGCACCTCCTCAGCACCGCCGTTCCCGCCGAGCAGGCGGCGGCGGCGGCGCGCTGGATCACCGCCCTGGTCTGGACCCTGCTGAGCGCGACCCTGCTATGGCTGTGGATGCGGCGGCGGCGCATCCACCTGGCCGCCCTGCGCGATCGCGAGACGCGCCTGGAGCTGGAACGGCGGGTCGAGGAACGCACCCACGAACTGACCGACGCCAACCGCGCCCTGTCGCACGAGGTCGAGGAGCGCCAGCGCACCGAAACGAGGCTCCGCTCGTTGCAGGCCGACCTGGTGCAGGCCAACAAGCTGGCGTCCCTGGGCCAGATCGCCGCCGGGGTGGCGCACGAGATCAACCAGCCGGTGGCGGCGATCCGGGCCAACGCCGACAACGGCCTGCTGCTGATCGGCCGCGGCCTCGCCGACGCCGCCGGCGACACCTTCACCGCGATCGTGGCGATGACCGAACGGATAGGCCGGATAACCGACGAACTGAGGGCCTTCTCGCGCAAGGCCGACGGCCGGGTCGAGCCGACCCTGGTCACCGAGGTGATCGACGGCTCGGTGCTGCTGACCGCCAGCCGTTCGCGACGCCAGGAGGCGCGTCTGATCCGCCAGGGCGAGACGGCGGGGCTGAGCGTGCTGGGCGAAAGAGTCCGGCTCGAGCAGGTGCTGGTCAATCTGCTGCAGAACGCCTTCGAGGCGGTGGGCGCCCGCGCCGACGGCGTCGTCACCGTCACGGTGCGGGAAGACGCGGACACGGTCGAGATCGCCGTCGGCGACAACGGCCCGGGCCTGGCGCCCGAGGTGGAACGCGCGCTCTTCACGCCTTTCCTGACCACCAAGCCGCGCGGCCTGGGCCTTGGCTTGGTCATCGCCCACGACATCGCCGTCGATTTCGGCGGTCAACTGACGGCGACCTCGGCGCCCGGCCAGGGCGCAACCTTCATCCTGACCCTGCGCAAGGCCGTTCCATGAGCGCGCCGGCCGGCAAGATCCTGCTCGTCGACGACGACGAGGCGCTGCGGGTCGCGGTCGCCCAGGGCCTGACGCTGCGCGGCTTCGACGTCATGGCGTTCGACAACGCCCTGGCGGCGCTGAAGGCGGTGTCGCGCGACTTCGACGGCGTCATCGTTTCGGACGTGCGCATGCCCGGCATGGATGGTCTGGCGCTGTTCCAGCGCGTCCGGGCGATCGATCCCGACATGCCGGTGCTGCTGATCACCGGCCACGGCGATGTGGCCATGGCCGTCGCCGCCTTGCAGGACGGTGTCTACGACTTCGTCTCCAAGCCCTTCCCCATGGAGCGGCTGACGGCCGCCCTATCGCGCGCGCTGGAGAAGCGCCGGCTGGTGCTGGACAACCGCCGCCTAGAGGCCGCCGCCCAGAACCCCGGCGGCTCGATGCTGCTTGGCGACACGCCGGTCATGCAGCGCCTGCGCGCCACCATCGCCCAGTTGGCCGAGGCCGAGGTCGACGTCCTGATCCAGGGCGAGACCGGCGTCGGCAAAGGCCTGGTGGCCCAGGCCCTGCATCGCGGGGGGGCGCGGCGCGCACGGCCGATGGTCGCGGTCAACTGCGCGGCCCTTCCAGAGGCCGTGTTCGAGACCGAGCTGTTCGGCGCGGCCGGCGGCGCCGGCGGCCTTCGCCCCGCGATCGGCCGCATCGAGCGCGCCGATCGCGGGGTGCTGTTTCTCGACGAGATCGAGGGCCTCTCGTCCAGCATGCAGGCCAAGCTGCTCCGGGTGGTCGAGGAGCGCGAGATCTGGCCCGTCGGCGCGTCCGAGCCGCACCACCTGGACCTGCGAATCGTCGCGGCGAGCAAGGTGGACCTGGCCGAGGCCGTGCGCGACGGCGCCTTCCGCGCCGACCTCTATTACCGCTTGAACGTGGTCACCCTGGTGGTTCCGCCCCTGCGTGAGCGGCGCGAGGACGTGCCGGCGCTGTTCGGCCATTTCCTGGCCGAGGCCGCGGCCAGGCTGCGGCGGCCGGCGCCGCGCCTGACGGCGACGATCCGCGACCACCTGCTGGGCCACGACTGGCCGGGCAACGTCCGGGAACTGGCGCACTACGCCGAGCGGGTGGCCCTGGGGCTGCCCTCGGCCGCCCTGGGCGAAGACGGCGCCGTCCAGGGCGCCGACGAAGGCCTGGCCGAACGCACCGGCCGCTACGAGGCGATGGTCATCCGCGAGACCCTGGCGGCCTGCGGCGGCGACGCCCGCACGGCCATGACCCTGCTGCAGACCCCGCGTAAGACCTTCTACGACAAGCTGCGCCGCCACGGCATCGACATCGACCGCTACCGCCCGGCGAAGCCTTCACGCCCGGGAGGATAGGCCATTGCGGCCTCTGCCCAAGGCGATCGACTGAACAGCAACGCCCACCGCAAAATTACGCGCCAAGACTTCATGGACAGATCGCTTCAGCGACATTCAAATCTTCGACTTCAGGTATATTAGCGAACATCGCCAACGGTATTTTACAAACTCGCATGATCATTCGGCAGCCGTCGTTATAGCCTCTGCAAGCGGCCGATGAGTGACCGCACGGAGGAACATCCATGACGGTCACGCTTGAGCGACGCCCCGAGGTCAAAACCGCCGGCCTCACGCTTTCGCCCCTGGAACCGACGATCGGCGCCGAGATCGCTGGCGTCGATCTCAGCCGCCCGCTGAGCACCGAGGATCGCGATTTCATCAAGGCCGCGCTGCTGCGCTACAAGGTGGTCTTCTTCCGCGACCAGCACGCCCTGGACGCCGAAAGCCAGGCCGCCTTCGCCGCCAATTTCGGCCCGCTCTACACCCACCCCACCACCCGCTCGGACGCCAACAACAAGCCGATCCACAAGATCGAGCCGCCGGATCCCTATCTGTTCGAGACCCGCAAGGCGGCTGGTGCGGGGCTGGTCCAGGCCGGCTATCACAGCGACACCAGTTGGAGGCTGGTCCCGACCTGGGGCGCGGTGCTGCGGGCGATCGACCTGCCGGAGGTCGGCGGCGACACCGTCTGGGTGGACGCCGACGCGGCCTATGAGGGCCTGAAGCCCGAGACCAAGGCCCGGCTGGAAGGCCTGCACGTCACCCACGACTTCCGCGACGCCCTGCTCGCGGCCGGTCACGACTATCCCATCGTGGCCCACCCGATCGTCCGCAAGCACCGCGAGACCGGCGCCTCGATCCTGTGGGTGAACTTCACCCAGAAGCCGCAGGTCATCGGACTGGACCGCGCGGAGAGCAACGCGCTGCTGACCGAGATCCTCGACCAGTACCGCAAGCCCGAATACCAGGTGCGCTTCAAGTGGCGCCCCGGCTCGGTGGCGTTCTGGGACAACCGCGCCGCCGTCCATATCGCCATCCGGAACTATGGCGACTTCCCTCGCCTGCTCGACCGCGTGCTGATCGCCGACGAGCCGCTCTGGACCGACCTCTAAGTCCACGCCGACCAAGGCCGCTTCCCCGCCGCACGGGGAAGCGGCTCCACCGCGCTCGCCATCCAAAGATCGATCCTTCTTGCCCCGCCCTATCGAGCGCCCCGACGCGTCCTCCGTCCTGATCCCGCTCGTCGTCGGCTGCGGCCTGCTGATGCAGGGCCTGGAGGGGACGGCGATCGCCACCGCCCTGCCAACCATGGCCAAGGCCCTGGGCGAAAGCCCGATCCGACTGAACCTGGCGATCAGCGCCTACATGCTCAGCGTGGCCGTCTGCATCCCGCTCAGCGACTGGACGGCCAATCGCTTCGGCGCCCGCAACGTGTTCTGCGCGGCGATGGGCCTCTTCGCCCTGTCCTCGGCCCTGTGCGGCCTGGCGACCGACCTTGCGCAACTGCTGGCCGCCCGCGTGCTGCAAGGCGTGGCGGGCGCCCTGATGACGCCGGTGGGGCGGGTCGTGATCCTGCGCGCCACGCCGCGCGACCAGATCGTCAGAGCCATGTCGATCCTGACCGTCCCAGCGGTGCTGGGACCCATACTCGGCCCCTTGATCGGCGGCGTCATCGTCGAGGCGGCGTCATGGCGGTGGATCTTCCTGCTCAGCGCGCCCGTGGGACTGATCGGCCTCGTGGCCGCGCTGCTGGTCGTCCCGGATCTGCGCGGCGAAGCCGGCGGCCGTCTCGACCTCAAGGGCTTTGTCCTGGCTGGCGGCGGCGTTGCGGCCCTGGTGACGGCCCTGGGCGAAGTGGGAAGGCCAAGCTGGCCGCCCGGCGCGATCGCCGGCCTCGGGGCGCTGAGCGTGCTGGCGCTCGCGGCCTACGCCAGGCACGCCCGGTCGGCGCGCTCGCCAATCCTGGACCTGTCGCTGCTACGCATCCCGCCCATGAACGTGGCCATATTCGGCGGCGGCGTGTGGCGGGTGGCCATGGGAGCCTCGCCGATCCTGCTTGTGCTGCTGTTGCAGGTCGGCTTCGGGATGTCGCCCCTGCGGTCGGGCGTTATCTCGTTCGCCGGCGCCATGGGCGCGCTGCTGATGAAGGCGCCGGCGACGGCGCTGCTGCGGCGCTACGGCTTTCGCCGCGTGCTGATCGTCAACGGCGCCCTGACCGGCCTGCTGCTGGCGGGCATCGGCCTTTTCCAGGCCTCGACCCCGCACGCGCTTATCTTCGCCCTGCTGCTGCTCGGCGGCTTCCTGCGATCGCTGCAGTTCACCGCCCTGTCGGCGCTGTGTTTCGCCGACGTGCCCGACCGGTCTCTGGGCGGCGCCAGCGCCCTGGCCAGCATGACCCAGGAACTGGCCCAAAGCCTGGGCGTGGCGCTGGCCGCCACCACCCTGCAAAGCCTGCTGACGCTGCGCCAGGGCGCGAACTTCACGGCGCAGGACATCTCGATCAGCTTCTTCGTCATGGGCGGCCTGTCGCTGCTGTCGCTGCCCCTGTTCCACCGCCTGCCTCCGGAGGCCGGCGACCTCCTGAGCGGTCGATCCGTGCGCCAGACCAAGGCGAAGGCCACCCATGACCCGGCTGAATATCCGGCTTGAGAACGCCTCGTTATCCCTGGCGGCGGCGAGCCCCTAGGTTCGCCCCCGACATCGAACGGAGATTGAGATGAAGGCTTACGGGGACAAATGAGCGGTCTGGATCTGTCGACCGAGGTGCTGGTCATCGGCGGCGGCATGGCGGCGGCCTGGGCGGCCATCGCGGCCGCCCAGCAAGGTGCGACGGTGACGCTGGTCGACAAGGGCTTCGTCGGAACCAGCGGCGTGACCGCGACCGCGGGTCCCGGCCACTGGTGGGTTCCGCCCGATCCCAAGCAGCGCCAGGCGGCGATCGAGAAGCGCTATCCCAGCAGCTACGGCCTGGCCGAAAAGGCATGGATGGAGCGGGTGCTGGACGTGACCTGGCGGACCCTGCCCCAGCTCGCGCCGTACTACGCCTTCGGCCGCGACGGCGATGGAAACACCTACTATCCGGGCGTGCGCGGCCCCGAGTACCTGCGAGCTCTGCGCGCCTACGCACTGGACAGCGGCGTGCGGGTGCTCGACCACCATCCGGCGCTGGAGCTGCTCATCCATCAGGACGGCTCGGTCGCTGGAGCCGCCGGCTATGCGCGGCTGGAGCGCCGAGCCTGGACCATCCGCGCCGGGGCGGTGATCCTGGCCACGGGCGGCTGCGCCTTCCGCTCGGGCCTGATCGGCAGCCACACCAACACCGGCGACGGCCATCTGATGGCGGCCGAAGCCGGCGCCGAGTTGTCGGGCATGGAATTCTCCAGCATCTACACCCTGTCGCCCGCCTGGTGCTCGACCCGGACCCTGCCCTACACCGCCGCGCGCTTCTTCGACGCGGCCGGCCAGGAGCTGGATATCCCGCCGGCCCTGGCCGATCGCGACCACCACCGCGCCCTGGCCAAGGCAATGTTGGAGGGGCCGGTGTTCGCCGACCTCAGTGAAGCGCCCCCTGCCCTGCGACCGATCCTGCGCCGCATCCAGCCGGCCACCGTCGCGCCCTTCGAGCGCAAGGGCGTGCGGCTGTTCGACGAGCGCTTCGAGGTGAAGCTGTTCGGCGAGGGCACTATTCGCGGCACGGGCGGCCTGCGGATCGTCGATGACGACTGCCAGACGACGGTGCGCGGCCTGTTCGCCGCCGGCGACACGGCGACGCGGGAACTGATCGTCGGGGCCAGCAGCGGCGGCGGCTCGCCCAACTCGGCCTGGGCCCTGACCTCCGGCAAGATCGCCGGCGTCGCGGGCGCCAGGCTGGCCAAGGCCGACGGCGTGCGCGCCGGCGAGCCGGCCGCCCCAGCCGGTCGTGCGGGCTTGAGACCGGCCGGCGCTGTCGCGGCGGTCGACGAACGCGCCGCCGTCCAGACCGTGCAGGATGAGATGCTGAGCTACGACAAGGCCCTGTGGCGCCGCCGCGAGACGTTGGAGGCGTCCCTGGCCCGCCTCGACGACGCCTGGAGCGCCGTGGCGACCCACCGACGCCCCGAGGGCCTCGACCAGGTCGCCGCCCGCGAGACCGCCGCCCTGCTGGCCAGCGCCCGCTGGTCGACCCGCGCGGCCCTCGACCGCGACGAGACACGCGGCCTGCACGCCCGGGCCGACGCCCCGGATCTCTCCGCCGATGGCGGCAGGCGGCTTCTGGTCGGCGGACTGGATCAGGTCTGGACCCGCTACGAGCCGGGCCAGCAACGAAACGCCGTGGAGGCCGCGGCGTGATCGCCCATATCTTCGAAGACCTGTGCAACGGCTGCGGCTCCTGCGTCAGCGCCTGCCCCACCCACGTTCTGGATCCGTCACCGACCGGCGGACCGCCGGTGATCGCACGCCTCGATCAGTGCCAGACCTGCTTCATGTGCGAGCTCTACTGCGCCTCCGACGCCATCTATGTCGGCCCGGACCAGGGGGCGCCCGAGATCGTCGATCCGGAGGTCGTGAGGGCCTCGGGCGCTCTGGGCCAGATGCGTCGCGACCACATCTGGGACGCACCGCCGGGCGACCAGGAACCGCTGGCCGAATATTGGCGCCTGGGGCCGCTGCTGATGGAAGGCGCCCAGATCTCGGCCCGCCGCTACGCCCTGAGGCGCCCGCCCACCGAACCCGCCACCTCCGCCGAGTCCGCCGCGCCGGACACGGCCGCCGCCCCTTCGCGTTAGGAGCATCCATGTCCGCTTCCGTCACCTCGCTCGCCGCCTTGCCGGCTGAAACGGCCAACCACCCGCTGCTGAGCGCTCGCTATGGACGCGATTCTCCCTCGATCGCGGCGCTGCTCAACCCGACCATCGAGGGACTGCTGGCCCACAGGTCGGTGCGGGCCTATCTGCCCGATCCTCTGGCCGATGGCGTGCTGGAGACCCTGGTCGCCAGCGCTCAGTCGGCGGCGACGTCGTCCAACCTTCAGCTCTGGAGCGTCGTCGCCGTCGAGGATCCGGAACGCAAGGCGCGGCTGGCGGATCTGGCCGGCGGCCAGGCGCATATTCGGCAAGCCCCGCTGCTGCTGGTCTGGCTGGCCGACTTGGCCCGGGCCGAACGCATCACCCGCCAGGCCGGCCGGGGCAAGGAAGCCCTCGACTACCTGGAAAGCTTCCTGGTGGCGGCGGTCGATGCGGCGCTGGCGGCCCAGGCCGCGGTGACCGCCCTGGAATCCCTGGGCCTGGGCTCGGTCTATATCGGCGCGATCCGCAATCGCCCCGAGGAAGTGGCGGCCGAACTTGGCCTGCCGCCGCTGGTGCTGCCCGTGTTCGGCCTCGTTGTGGGCCATCCCGATCCCGCCGCGCCAGCCGCCATCAAGCCGAGGCTCTCGCAGGCGGCGGTCCTGCATCGCGAAACCTACGACCTCGCGGTTCAGGACGCGCCGGTGCGAGCCTATGACGAGACCCTCGGCGCCTTCCAGACCTCGCAAGGCCTGCCGCCGACCGGCTGGAGCGCGGCGATCGTCAACCGGGTCAGCAACGCCAAAGTGTTGAACGGCCGCGAACGCCTGCGCGAAGCCTTGGAAGGCTTTGGTTTCCCGTTGCGCTGATCCGTGGCGCGGCTGGCGCTCAACGTTACCAGCACGACTACGTCGTCACCTTGGCGAGCGACTGCCTGGCCAGCGACGATCCCGAGCATGAGCGGGTGTCATTGCGCTACATGATCGGCAAGATCGCGCACGCCGAGACCAAAGCCGAACTCGTCGCGCGCGTTCTAGCTAAACGCTGATCTGACCACGAGAACCGGCTGCTGCCACGCGCTCGCCAGCGGCTCGGATCGGCCAACGGCCTGCCTGGCGATGCTCTGACGCCAGCGCGAAAAGCCGCCTTCATGTTGAACCTTTGCCTTAGATCCGCGTTCACGGACCTTGCACGGCGATGTCCGTGATCGGGGGACTTGTGATTTTCAGCTCAAATTCGAGGCCGGCGACAATCAGCCGACCGGCATGGACGTCGGCGTGATCGACCCCTGCCCGCCCTATTTCCCCAGTTCCGGCCCGACACGCGCGGCCCACGCCCACAGTTCGAGTTTCTCATGTCGCTGACCCCTTCCACCCGCGAGGCCGCCCGCACCAACGTGGACCTGTGGACCACCCTGGGCCTCGTGACCGTGCTGGCCTTCTTCCTGATCAGCGGCACGATCGCCTATCGCAACATCCAGGTGCTGCGGACCAACAACCAGATGATCATGCACTCCCACAAGGTGCTGATCGCGCTGGACGAACTGCTCTCCACCGCCCAGGACGCCGAGACAGGCCAGCGCGGATACCTGCTGACCGGCAACGACCGCTATCTGGAGCCGTACCAGAGCGCGGTGACCGCAGCCGCCACACGGCTGGAGGCCGTCTCGTCCCTCACGCAGGACAACGCCGAACAGCAGGCCAACACCCGCCAGTTGCGCAAGCACATCGACGCCAAGCTGGCCGAACTCGACGAGACCATCACCCTGCGCCGCAGCCAGGGCGCCCAGGCCGCGCTGGCGGTCGTTTCCACCGATCGCGGCAAGACCGAGATGGACGCTATCCGCAGCCAGCTCGACGTCATGCGGCAGGAGGAAAACCGGCTGCGCGCGCTGCGCATCGCCGAAATGCAGGAAGCCTACAAGACGGCCACGGCCAGCGGCGTCCTGTCGGGTCTGCTCGGCGCGCTACTGACCATCGCGGTGTTCGTCCTGGTCCGTCGGGCGGCCACCGCCCGCGCTCGCGAGGAATGGCTCCAATCGGGCCAGGTCGGGCTTTCCGACGCGATGATGGGCGACAAGTCGGTCGAGGAGCTGTCCGACGGCATACTGTCGTTCCTGGCCGGCTATCTGGGCTTCCAGGCCGGCGCGCTGTTCAAGGGCGAGAACGGCCACTTCTATCGCGCCGCCGCCCTGGGCATTCCCGCCGACGCCAACGTGCCGCTGCGGTTCAGCCTGAAAGAAGGCCTGCTGGGCAAGGTCGCCGCCGAAGGGCGAGCGACGATCGTGCGCGACGTGCCGGACGGCTACATGACCATCGGCTCGGCCCTGGGCGCCGACAAGCCGCGCCACCTCGTCCTGGTCCCGACCCATGCCGACGACACGGTCAACGCCGTCATCGAGCTGGGCTTCCTGCATCCGGTGGGCGACCAGGTGCTGAGCCTGCTCGACCAGGCCTCGGCCTCGATCGGCATCGCCCTGCGCTCGGCCCGCTATCGCGTCGAGCTGCAGAACGCCCTGGAGGAAACCCAGCGCCAGTCGGAAGAACTGCAGGTGCAGAGCGAGGAACTGCGGGTCTCCAACGAGGAGCTCGAGGAGCAGAGCCGCGCCCTCAAGGAATCCCAGACCCGGCTGGAGCAGCAGCAGGTCGAGCTGGAACAGACCAACAGCCAGCTGGAGGAACAGGCCCAAACCCTGGAAACCCAGCGCGACGAACTGGAGCGCAGCACCGCGGCCGTCACCTTGAAGGCGCGCGAGCTGGAGCAGGCCAGCCAGTACAAGTCCGACTTCCTGGCCAATATGAGCCACGAGCTGCGCACCCCGCTGAACTCGCTGCTGATCCTGTCCAAGCTGCTGAGCGACAATCCCGACGGCAACCTGTCGAGCGAACAGGTGAAGTTCGCCCAGACCATCGCCTCGTCGGGCAACGACCTGCTGACGCTGATCAACGACATTCTCGACCTTTCGAAGATCGAGGCCGGCCACATCGAGGTGCGGCCCGAGACGGTGAGCGTGCAGCGCCTGGTGAGCGACCTGCGCCAGCTGTTCCAGCCGGTCGCCGACGAGCGGCGCCTGGCCTTCGAGATCGAGATCGACCCCGCCTGCCCGGCCGCCTTCGAGACCGACCGCCAGCGCCTGGAGCAGATCCTCAAGAACCTGCTGTCCAACGCCTTCAAGTTCACCGAGAAGGGCGGCGTCACCCTGACCATCAAGCCGGCCGCCGAGAGCCTCGCCTTCGCGGTCCGGGACACCGGCATCGGCATCGCGCGCGAGCAGCAGGAAAGCATCTTCGAAGCCTTCCGCCAGGCCGACGGCACGATCAGCCGCAGATACGGCGGCACCGGCCTTGGCCTGTCGATTTCGCGCGAGCTGTCACGGCTGCTGGGCGGCGTGATCGGCCTGGAGAGCCAGGCCGGCCAGGGCAGCACCTTCACGGTGACTTTGCCCGTGGCCTACGATCCCGCCCGCATCGCGCCGCGCGAGACTCAGGTTCGCGCCGAAACGCCGGCGCCCACCGGGTCGCCTCAGCGCGCGCCGCGGCCGGTTCAGACCGTGGAGGACGACCGTGAACAGCTGGGCGGCTCGCGCCGCGTGCTGCTGGTCATCGAGGACGACGAGGTGTTCGCCGGCATCGTGCGCGACCTCTCGCGCGAGATCGGCTTCCAGTGCCTGGTGGCCGGCACCGCCGAGGAGGCCCTGAAGCTGGCCAAGCGCTTCAAGCCCAGCGCCGTGGTGCTCGACGTCGGCCTGCCCGACGAGTCCGGCCTGATGGTGCTGGACCGCCTGAAGCGCGACGACGCCACGCGCCACATCCCGATCCACGTGGTGTCGGCCAGCGACCACGCCCAGACCGCCCTGTCGCTCGGCGCCATCGGCTATCTGGTCAAGCCGGTCCGGCACGAGGACCTGGCCGACGTTCTGCGCGGGCTGGAGGCCAAGCTGGCCGGGTCGGTGCGGCGAGTGCTGATCGTCGAAGACGATCCTGTGCAGCGCGACGCCGTCGGCAAGCTGCTGTCGTCGGGCGACGTCGAGACCGTCGGCGTCGGCACCGCCGCCGAATGCCTCGAACAGCTCAAGCAACAGACCTTCGACTGCATGGTGCTGGACCTGTCTCTCCCGGACGCCTCGGGCTTCACCCTGCTGGAGACCCTCAGCCAGGACGACGACCGCGCCTTCCCGCCGGTGATCGTCTATACCGGCCACGACCTGTCGGCCGACGACGAGCAGCGGCTGCGCCGCTATTCCAGCTCGATCATCATAAAGGGGGCCAAGTCGCCCGAGCGCCTGCTCGACGAGGTGTCGCTGTTCCTGCACCAGGTGGTGTCGGAACTGCCGGCCGAGCAGCAGAAGATGATCCAGAAGGCGCGCAATCGCGACGCCGTACTGGAAGGGCGGCGGATCCTCATCGTCGAGGACGACATCCGCAACGTCTACTCCCTGACCAACGTGCTGGAGCCGCGCGGCGCCATCGTCGAGATCGCCCGCAACGGCCAGGAGGCGATCGACGCCCTGGCCCGCGCGGCCGAGGATCCCGCCCGCGCCGTCGATCTGGTGCTGATGGACGTGATGATGCCGGTGATGGACGGCCTGACCGCCGCCCGCGAGATCCGCAATGACCCCAAGTGGGCCAAGCTGCCGATCCTGATGCTGACCGCCAAGGCCATGCCAGACGACCAGGAACGCTGCATCGCCGCCGGCGCCAACGACTACATGGCCAAGCCCATCGACGTGGACAAGCTGCTCTCGCTCGTCCGGGTCTGGATGCCGAGATAGGCGACCCCAGTGCCCGAATCCGTCGTCGACCTCGAAATCCAGCTGCTGCTGGAGGCGCTGTACCAGCGCTATCACTACGATTTCCGCCACTATGCGCGGGCGTCGATCAAGCGACGCCTGGTGCAGGCGCGCGACCAGTTGGCGTTCCCGACCATCTCGGCGATGCAGGACCGCGTGCTGCACGACCCGTCGTTGCTGCCGCGCCTGCTCGACTACCTGACCGTCCAGGTCAGCGAGATGTTCCGCGATCCGTCCTATTTCCGGGCGCTGCGGGAGAGCGTGCTGCCTCACCTCAAGACCTATCCGTCGCTGAAGGTCTGGATCGCCGGCTCCAGCACCGGCGAGGAGGTCTATTCCCTGGCCATCCTGTTTCGCGAGGAAGGCCTCTACGACCGGACGCTGTTCTACGCGACCGACATCAATCCCGAGGCCCTGGCGGCCGCCGAAGCCGGGGTCTATCCGCTCGAGCGCATCCGCAAGTTCACCGAGAACCACCAGAAGTCCGGCGGGCGGTCTTCGCTCTCGGACTACTACACCGCCGCCTACGGCCGGGCCGTGTTCGACAAGACGCTGCGCGAGCGGGTGGTGTTCTCCGACCACAGCCTGGTCACCGACGCCGTCTTCGCCGAGATGCACCTGATCTCGTGCCGCAACGTGATGATCTATTTCGATCGCCCCCTGCAGGACCGCGCGATCGGCCTGTTCCACGACTCCCTGGCCCGCAAGGGTTTCCTGGGACTGGGCTCGAAGGAAAGCCTGCGGTTCTCGGCCCATGCCGGCGGCTTCTCGGACTTCGTCCCCGGCGAGAAGATCTACCAGAGGCGCGAGCCATGAGCGCCGCCCCCTTGAAGGCTGTCGTGATCGGCGCCTCGGCCGGCGCCGTCCAGGCGCTGCTGACCATCCTGCCCGCCCTGCCCGCCAGCTTCCCCCTGCCGGTGCTGGTGGTGGTGCACGTGCCGCCAGACCGCGACAACGTCCTGGTCTCCCTGCTGCAGGCCAAGTGCCGGCTGACGGTGAAGGAGGCCGAGGACAAAGAGCCTCTGGTCGGCGGGACGGTCTTCTTCGCGCCGTCCGATTATCATCTCCTCGTGGAGACTGACGGAACGCTGGCCATCTCGACTGACGAGCCGGTGAACTATTCACGACCGTCGATCGACGTGCTGTTCGAGAGCGCCGCCGACGCCTTCGGCGAAGCCCTGGTCGGCGTCGTCCTGACCGGCGCCAACCACGACGGCGCGGCGGGCCTGCGGGCCGTGACGCAGGCGGGCGGGACGGCGATCGTCGAGGATCCGAACTTCGCCCATTCCCGGGCCATGCCGCTCGCCGCCCTCGAAGCGAGCCCCGAAGCCGCCATCATGACCATCGATGCGATCGCATCGTACCTGTCGAGTTTGGGAACCACGCGATGATCGCCGAAAAGCCGATCAATTTCCTCCTGGTCGACGACCTCGAAGAGAACCTGCTGGCGCTGGAAGCCCTGCTCCAGCGCGACGGCCTGACCTGCCTGAAGGCTCGATCGGGCGAGGAGGCGCTGGAGCTTCTTCTGACGCACGAGGTCGCCCTGGCGCTGCTCGACGTGCAGATGCCCGGCATGGACGGCTTCGAACTGGCCGAGTTCATGCGCGGCAGCGAGCGCGCGCGGCACATCCCGATCATCTTCCTGACGGCCGGCGCCGCCAACCTGCAGCGCCGCTTCCGCGGCTACGAGGCCGGGGCGGTCGATTTCATCCAGAAGCCGATCGAGCCGAACGTCCTGCGCAGCAAGGCCGCCGTGTTCTTCGACCTGCACCAGCAGCGCCAGCAGATCGAACGGCAGCGCGACGAACTGGACGCGGCCGCCCAGGCCCTGCGCCGGGCCGACCGTCACAAGGACAACTTCCTGGCCGTGCTGGCGCACGAGCTTCGCAACCCGGTCGCGGCCCTGGGCGGCGGCCTGCACCTGCTCAACAAGGACATCCCGCCCGAGCGGGCCAGGGACATCCGCGTGCGCATGGACCGGATGCTGTCGCACCTCTCCCACCTAGTCGACGACCTGCTCGACGTCTCGCGCGTCAGCCAGGGCAAGATCTCGCTGAAGAAGGAGCGGATCGAACTGGGCGACGCGCTGCGCTCGGCGATCGAGGCCAGCCAGCACAACATCGACGCCGGCTCGCACCGCTTCGACGCCGACCTGCCCGACGAGGCGATCTGGCTCGACGCCGACCACACGCGCGTGGCGCAGATCGTGGCCAACCTGCTCAACAACGCCGCCAAATATACCCCGCCCGGCGGCGAGATCACGCTGACGGCGCGACGCCTGGAAGCCGAGGTCGAGATCCGGGTCACCGACACGGGGGTCGGCATTCCGCCGGCGATGCAGTCGCGCATCTTCGAGATCTTCGCCCAGGTCGAGGACCATCTGACCAAGGCCCAGGGCGGCCTGGGCATCGGCCTGGCCCTGGTCAAGCAACTGGTCGCGCTGCATCGCGGGACGATCGAGGTCGAGAGCGCGGGCGAGCACCTGGGGAGCACCTTCATCGTGCGGCTGCCGACCATCGAATGATGAGCGCGGCTCACGGCGTCAGAGAGCAACGCGTTCCGACCCGAGGGCCCGGCGTCGCCTGACGTATTAGCCGCCGGCCACGAGGTTGATCTCGAACTGCAGCCCACGCGCCGAAGGCGTCACGGCGATATCGCCGCCGTGAGCGGAGACGATGGCGGCCACCGTCGCAAGACCAAGGCCGTGGCCCGCCGTGGTGCGCGACGGATCGAGGCGCACGAAGCGCTTGAAGATTCGGTCGCGATCTTCTGGCGGCACGCCCGGCCCGTCATCGCCGAACACCACCCGGACACTGTCGCCGGTCGCTCGCGTCAGTATGCGGATCCGAGCCCCGGCGCCCGCGTGGAACAGGCTGTTGTCCATCAGGTTCGACAACCCCTGCAACAGCAGGGGGCGATCGCCGCGAACGGTCGCGGGCTGCAGGTCGAGCGACAGCGTCATGCCGGCCTTTTCCAGCGCCGGACCATAGGCTTCGGCCAGTTCTTGGACGAGCGCGACGAGGTCCAGGGCCACGAAACGATCGCGCACGGAACGCCCTTCGATCTCCGCGAGCGCGAGAAGACCCGACAACAGGCCCTGCAGATCATCGACCTCGCTCAAAGCGCCTTCGACACGCGCCTTCTGGGCGCCATCGGTTGTCTCCGCCTCGATATCCTCCAGGCGCGCGCGCAGGCGGGTCAGGGGGGTGCGGATGTCGTGGGCGATGTCGCCCGAAACCTGGCGCAGGTTGCTCATCAGGGCCTCGATGCGATCGAGCATGCGATTGAGCACCGCGGCCAGCTGGTCGAACTCGCCGCCCGAGCCGTCGACCGGCATGCGGCGGCGCATGTCGCCGGCCATGATCCCTTCGGCGGCGCCATGGATCGCGTTGAGCCGCCGTTGCACGACCCCGCCGAAGCCAAAGGTCGCCAGTACGCCCACCGCCGCCACCAGGCCGGCGCTGATCAGGAACACGCGCAGCAGGGCGCGGTCGATATCGAGCAGGTCGGCGCGGTCGGCCGCCACGACCAGTCGCCCGCCGCCTGGCAGGGGCGCATTCATCGCCTGGGCGACGCCGCTGCTGCCGTCGGGCCGGCGGAACCGGATGAACTCGCTCCAGCCGGGCGGCGGCGTCTCGGCCTGGAAGTCCCCTGCCCTTCGCCTGCCCGACGCGTCGAGCACGATATAGCCCATGCGGCTGCCGGCCTCGGACCGCCCCGCCAGATAACCCAGCGTGCCCCGGGCTGGACGCCGGTCGCGATCGGTCACCGCCCGCACCAGCACGTCGAAGCCTGCCCGCTCGTAGGTGGCGAGCAGCGACTGGGTTTCCAGCTCGATGCGATGATCCAGCTGCCGCTCGATCTCGTGGTGGACCATGCTGAACGTCACCACCCCGACCGCCAGCGTCAGGACGCAGGAAATCCCCGCCACCACGAGGCTGAGGCCACGAACGGTCCTGGGCGTTCGACTAAGCATCGTCGTTCATCATGTAGCCGGAGCCTCGGACCGTGCGGATGGCGCTGCGCTCGAAGCCTTCGTTCAGCTTGCTGCGCAGCCGGGACATGTGGGTCTCGACGATGTTGGTCTTGGGATCGAAACCGAAGTTCCAGACCTTTTCGAGCAGCATGGTCCGCGTGACGATGCGGCCGGGATTGCGCATCAGTTGCTCCAGCAAGGTGAATTCCCGGGGCTGCAGATCGACCAAGCGCCCGCCCCGACGCACCTCCCGGCGCAGCAGATTCATCTCGATGTCCGCCACGCGCAGGACCGTATCGAACTCGCCCGTCGGCGGCCTGCGCCCCAGCGCCGCCACGCGCGCGGCGAGCTCGACGAAGGCGAACGGCTTGACGAGGTAGTCGTCGGCGCCCTCCTCCAGGCCGTCGACCCGATCCGCGATCTGGGCCATCGCCGTCAGGAGCAGGACCGGCGTCGTCCGCCCCTGCGCGCGGATCGCCTTCAGGACCGACAGCCCATCGACGCCGGGCACCATCCGGTCGAGCACCAGCACGTCGAAATCACGCTCGGCCAGGCACCGAAGCGCCACCGAGCCATCGGCCTCGACCTCCACCACATGGCCACGCTCCGTCAGGCCGCGCTCGATGAACGCAGCGGTCTCGGGATCGTCCTCGAGCAGGAAGACCTTCATGCCCGCCTTACCGTGATGTTGGCCGCGCTATACATTTTCCCAACCTTGCTTCCAGCGCATCGACACGCCAGCGCCAAACGATAAGGCTTGGGCGCGCACCGTCCGCTCGCCCACCCTAGGCCGATATCCCCCGCCGTGATCCACGCTCAAGCCCAGCCTCCGCAACAGAGCCCGCCGATGGACGGGCCTCGCCAGGCCGTGTCTGAGCGCTGCGCCCGGATCGGCCTCAAGCTCACCGACAAGCGTCGCGAACTGATCGAACTGCTCGACGGGATGGACGCCCCCTTCGACATGGAACAGGTCTGGTGGACCGCCCACAACCGGGGCCAGCGCGTCAACCGGTCGACGCTGCATCGACTGGTCGTCGACCTGGTGGCGGCGGGAGTTCTGAACGAGATCGGATCGATCGACCGCCAGCGCCGCTTCGCGCCGCCCCTGCCGGTCGATGTACAGGTCCAGACCCCCGAAGGTCGCGTCCCCGTGGACGACGCGACCCTGGCCGAGATGCTGGCGCGCGTGGCCGCCAGCAGCGGGCTGGCCGTTGGCCGGGGCAGGATCGTCATCACCGTCGAACCCTAGCCCGCCGCCGGACCGGAAGCGTCCAGGCGATCGGCAAGGTCGCGATAGGCCGCGACGGGCGCGCTACGGAGAAAAGCGACCATCTTCGCCGTAAACGCGGCCGTCGCGGTTGTCGCCGCCTGTTCGAACTGCGCCAGCGCGCCGGCGATCTCGCCCTCGGCGGCCAGCACCCGACCGAAGTTGAAATGGCCGCGAAAGTCGCCGCCGGCCGCGGCCCTGGCGTAGCAGTCCCGGGCCATGGCGAAGTCCTGCTCGACCTCCCAGCCGTCCTCGTAGAAACCGCCCACCACGTTGATCGACTTAGCGTGGCCCAACTCGGCCGCTCGCTGAAACCAGGCCAGGGCCGCCTTGCGATCAGCCTCCACGCCCTCGCCCAGCATCAGCCGGGTGGCGAGGTTGTACATGCCCCAGTCGGAACCGGCCTCGGCGGCCTGGAGATACCACTGCGCCGCGACGGCGAGGTTGGCCGCCACGCCCCAGCCGTTCTCGTAACAGCGGCCGACCATGTTCAGCGCCATCGGATGCCCCGCCCCGGCGGCCCGCAGGAACAACGCCAGACCGCCGGCCGGATCGGCGGGACCGCCGGCGCCGTCGAGCAGCATCTGCGCCAGCAGGGCCTGGGCCTCGGCGACGCCGGCGGCGGCCTGCTGCGCCAGCCAGGCTCGCGCGGTCTCGGGCGGCCCGGAAAGGACTTCGGCGACGGCGGCGGCGATGTCGTCCGGGGAGACGTTTTCTGAGGCGGTGTCCATGGACTCTCACCAAAGCGAAAGGCCGCGCCCGCCGAAAGGCGGACGCGGCCGGTTCAGGGATGTCGCCGCGCCTAGAACTTGGCGTTCAGCGACAGGACGGCTGAGCGCCCCGGCGCGATGGTCGCGTAGTGCGAGGCGTAGGCCTGGGTGTAGTAAACCTCGTCGGTCAGGTTCTGGATGTTGAGCCGGGCCGAGAGGTTCTGGTTGATGGTGTAGGTGGCGTTGGCGTCGAACCGCCAATAGTCCGGCACCCACTTGGGCGTGGTGGCGCTGGCGTTGCCCATGACCTTGGCCTGGTAGTTGGCGCCCAGGCCGACCTTCAGCTTCGGCAGAACCTCGTACGTCGTCTGCACCGCGAAGCTGTGCTTGGGCGTGTTGGGGAACTGCATGCCGTCGGTCAGGCCCGCCGCCGCGCCCGAACCGCCGTTCTTGACCAGGATGGCGTCGAGATAGGTGTAGCCGCCGAAGACGTCCCACTTGTCGGTGATCGAGCCGGACGCGCCCAGCTCGTAACCACGGACGCGCTTCTCGCCGGCCATGGCCACGGTGCCGTCGGTCTGGGTGATGCGGGCGTTGGTGGTCTTCACCTCGAACGCCGCGCCGGTCAGGCTGAGCTTGCCGCCGAACACGTCCCACTTGGCGCCGGCCTCGAGGGTGGCGTTCTCTTCCGGGCTGAGGTTGGCGTTGACCGTGCTCGACAGCGCGTTGCCGTCGCTGCCCTGGTTCAGGGCGTTGCCGGCCGGGGTCGAGGCGGTGGCGTAGGACAGGTAGATCGCGCCGGCCGTCGTCGGCTTGTAAACCACCGCGGCCTGGTAGTTCAGCAGGTCGTCCTTGCGCTCGTAGGTCGAGCGGGCGAACGGCGTGGTCGTCGCCCGGGCGCTGACGTAGCGGGCGTCGTAGCTGTCGTAGCGCAGGCCCAGGTTCACCTGCCAGTGCTCGTCGAACTCGATGGTGTCGAAGCCGTAGATCGACTTGGTGACCGTGCGCGAGTTGTTGGGGTTGTTGACCCGCGAGATCGTGCCGGTGAACGGGTCGCTGGTGTTGGGATTGGCCAGCGTCGTGCAGACATAGGCGGCGATGGCCGCGGCCGAGCAGCTGCTGAACGTCGAGGCCAGGGCGCCGTTATAATAGACGTTGTAGCTGTCGTTCTCGCCTTCCTCGCGCGACAGCTCCAGGCCCGTGGCGAAGTTGTGCTGGATCGAGCCAGTCTGGAACTTGCCGTAGAAGTCGGTCTGGTTGGTCAGGGTGCTGACCTCGCTGACGCGGCTGTTGGGACGGCGCCAGACCAGGCCGTAGTAGATGTTGCCCTTGCTGTCGTCGGGCTGGGTCCAGATGTAGTCCTGGCCCGTCTCGGCGTAGCGGGTGGTGTTGCGCAGGTGCAGGTTGTCGCCGAAATCGTGCTCGAAGCGGACCGTGCCCATATCGACCCGCTCGCGGCGGAAGTCGCGACCCTTGACGCCGTACCAGGCGCTGCGGTCGGCGAGCAGCGGCTGGCCGTCGCCGGTCTGGTAGACGCGCGCGCGGCCGTCGGTGCGGGCCACGAAGGTCGGGTTGTTGTACGGGATCCCGCTGTCGGGGATGTCGTCGCTCTGCATGTGGTAGTAGCTGACGACGACGCGATTGTCGGTTCCCAGGCCGAAGGCGATCGAGGGGGCCACGCCCCAGCGGCTGTAGTGGACCTCGTCGCGGCCATCGACGCCGGCGTCGTGGGCCATCAGGTTCAGGCGCACGGCGACGCCTTCGGCGACCACGTGGTTCACGTCGAAGGTGGCGCGCTTGTAGTCGGCGGTGCCGACCGCGACCTGCCCGCCGATCGAGTCCTTCAGGGTGGGGGCCTTGTTGTTGATGAAGACGCCGCCGCCGGCGCCGCCGCGACCGCCGTAGCTGCCGGTCGCGCCCTTCACGACCTCGACGTTCTCAACGTTGAAGACTTCACGCGACTGGGAGCCGATGTCGCGCAGGCCGTCGACATAGGTGGCCGACTGGGCGTCGTAGCCGCGCAGGAACGGACGATCGCCGACCGGGTTGCCGCCCTCGCCCGCGCCGAAGGTGATGCCGGGCACGGTGCGCAGCGCCTCGACCAGGCTGACCGAACCGGTCTGGTCGATGAGGTCGCGCGGGATGACGGTGATAGATTTCGGCGTATCGCGCAGCGGCGCGGTGATCTTCGGCGAGGCGGCCTGGGCCTTCTTGCTGTCGACCTGGACGCCAGAGACTTCGGTGGTGTCGCCGTTGTCCGGCGCGGCGGTGGCCACCGGCTCGTCAGCGACGGTCGCCGCGCTGGCGGCGGCCGACAGGCCCAGGCCGGCGACGCCCGCGACCGCGGCGGCGCTCAAGGCGCGTCGGCTCAAGCTGCGAACGCCTTGGGTGGAAGTGTTTCTCATGATCTCGATCCCCGAAGCCCTGCCCGGCTGGGATCAACCGAGCGCCTTTGTTCCTGACAATGCGAGGCGCTCTTAACTTCCACCTATCGCCACATCAATGAGAAGCAGTCGCAACAAACATTGATTATTCCCAATGTTCACCACAGTCCTTCGGCTGCTCGCGACAGGTTGGTGCTTCTTGACGCCGCAAACTCATCTTCACTGAGGCCCTTGGAGACCTCAGCGCACGAAGAAGTCGACCGGTACGACCACCTCGACCGGGTCGCCCGGCACGTCGTCGGGCGGCGGCGGCATCGGCGAGGCGCGGCGGACCGTGGCCAGGGCTTCCTCGTCGAGCAGCGGATAGCCGCTGCCGCGCGCGATCCTGGCGCTCAGCACCGCGCCGCGCCGATCGACCGTGAAGGCGACCTGGACGACGCCCTCCTGTCCCTGGCTCTGGGCCCGGCGCGGATAGCGGCGATAGGCCTTCAGGCGGCCGAGCAGCAGGCCTCGCCAGGTGACGGCGGCG